>CAYUNZ010000033.1:0-2856 GCA_964446205.1 uncultured Desulfohalobiaceae bacterium
CTGCTAATTTAAATGATATGCCCTGATTGGAAATCAGTTTTCGGTCAAAGGTCCGTCTTTTTTTGGCATAGTTCAAAGCAATATTCAGGGCCGCTTTAGTGATTCCGTTGGCCCCTGTGGCAATACCGGGTCTGGTATGGTCAAAGGTCTTCATAACTATCTTGAACCCGTCACCTTCTTCCCCCAGACGATATTCTTTAGGGACCTTAACATCCTCAAAGGTCACTCTGACAGTATTGGAGGCGTGTTGGCCCAAATTCTCTTCCTTGACTCCACGGACAATACCCTCCGAGTCGGCTGGAACAATAAATACTGTTAGGTTGTCTTCTACCTTGGCCAAAACCACGTACCAACTTGAGACTGATCCTCCGGTAATCCACCATTTGACCCCATTTAAGACATAGTCACTGCCAACCTTATGAGCAGTGGTGTTTATTCTTGAGACATCCGATCCTGCTTCAGGTTCTGTGACAGCAAAGGATGAAAACATCAGTTCTTTGGTCATGGGCTCAAGGAATTTTTTCTTTTGAAAATCATCACCAGCGAAGATGACTGGATATTGGGACAATCCGTTGGCATCAATAGCCGTCCCGATCCCAGTACATCCAGTAAAGATCTCTTCCATGATTAGAGAGGAATCAAGGCAGGTCATTTCCGGTCCATTGTATTCGCGTGGGATATGCCGATTCATAAAACCTTGCTTAAAGGCCTCTTGGCAAATATCCATGGGGAATTCCCCAGAGCGATCATATCTCATTGCATTGGGAGCGACATGTTCCTTACAAAAGGCTCGGGCTTTTTCCACCCATTCCTGTTGCTCCTTGCTGAGGCTAAAATCCATCATGTCTTATCTCTCCTGTAATATATCAACAAACTTGGGTTCTTCTTTTGCATATTGACTAGCTTTTTCCAAAATATCTACTTGATCTTTCTTGAATAGATCCGGGATATATGAAGGTTTTTTTAATGATTGTCTACCCAGTGTTATTTTAAGACCAAAGTAATTGAGGAAAAAACAAAGTAAGTTATTGATAAAAATGATACTTATACCAAGGAAGTAAGAGAGCTCAGTTGTATCTCCTTGCTTTAACAGACCAATAAATTCCATCAAGGTAGCTAGTATCAGAAGTAAGGAGATAATGGTCTTGGCCTTGTGGCTGAAATGCCACTTGGCGTACATGCGGTTTCTTTCAAATATACCGGAAAGCATAGAAGGGAAGGAGAGGATTAAGAGCATAAAAATAGAGAACTTGACGATTAGATCCCAGGTCTGTGTGCCAAAAGAAAGAATATTGATTCCTGTAGTCAGGAGGATATAGGCCAAAGCGGCTAAAGGGGCCAAAGCCAGGAGAGAATGGATCATAATCGAATGTAAATGGAGTTTTTTGCTTCCCATTGTGTCTTCCTTTTTATTCCATTGATAGCCTGATAACTCGGGTATTGAAATTGAGCTGATAGCAAAGAGCTAGTGGCCAAGTGGGTAATATTGGAACTGTCCGTAGTGAGAGGATATAAAGGCATAAAAACATTTATGACAGCTTATTTTGAGCTGCTAAAAACATGCGCGTTATGTGGTCATTGTTTTTGTAGTTAGGCCAGTAAAACATAAAAATTACATCTATACCAATAAAATTTCAACCCCTGTGTATTAAGGGGTTAGAGAAAATAACGGCTAGTCCCTTCTCTTTCTGATAATATCCAGAGCCAGCCAGCCACCAAAAAATGCTGAAAATAGATAGCCAATAAGTCCCAAGGCTGGATAACCGAGGATAAAAGGAGCCACTCCTGTGGTGATGATCATTGATGAGCCAATGATCATTGATGCGGTAATAATACCCAAAGTCAGTCTATTAGCGATTTGAGAGAGGGTCTTTTGCAGACCTTCCAGCCTTTTGTGTTCGAAGCCGATTGAGAGCTGCCCATGTTCTACCTTGTTAAGGATCTGGTTGACCTGGTTTGGCATTTCCTTATATAGGTGCCAGTAATTGTTTATATTCTTTTTGACCTGACGCCAAAGTATCCCTGGCGAATATTTCTTCAAAACGAGTTCCCTAATAAAAGGTTGAGCCTCATCAATGATATTTAAATCCGGACATAGAAGCCTGGCAGATCCCTCACTGGTGACCATTGCCTTGATCATAATGGCTAAGTCAGATTGGAGATGGATGTCATATTGGAAAAAGATGTTGGTCATTGATGTCAAAAGTTGTCCAATATTTATATCTTTTATTGGTATAGAGTGATAGTCATCCAAGAGTTCGATGAGTTCCCTATGCAGATTGTCTTTTTGCAGAAGGGAGTTTTTCTGAGAAAGAGAGAGAAAAACTTCCATCACCAGTTCACTGTCTTTCTCAATAAAACCTTCAATTAGTGAGATTAGTTTGAATCTGGTCCCAGGAGTCAGACGGCCAACCATGCCCCAGTCCAAAAAGCTGAATTGCCCATTGTCCAGGACAAAAATATTGCCCGGATGGGGATCGGCATGAAAAAAGCCATCAACAAGTATCTGTTGCAAACAGGCTTTGAGCCCCTCCTTGGCCAGGTTTTCTTTTTCTTTAACGCTTAATTTATAAGCTTCTCTTAGTTTTATTCCCTTGACCAAATCCATAACCAGGACTCTGGAGCTGGTATAATCAGGGTAGACTTGGGGCAAATACAAGGTGGGAAAATCCTTGAAATTGTGCTGGGCTAAACGGATATTACGAGCTTCACGTTCAAAGTTTAGTTCACTTAGGAGTAGTTTTCTGATTTCTTCAACTAAAAGAGGAAGATTATAGACCTGGCTAGGTTCAATACGTTCGTGAATATGTCTTGCAAAGCCGGCCAGGATATCTAGGTCATTTTTGATGAGTTGTC
>CAYUNZ010000033.1:2956-6780 GCA_964446205.1 uncultured Desulfohalobiaceae bacterium
AGGAAGATCTTTTCTTGGAGATCCAGTCTAGAAATAATGTCGCCAAATCCATATTTTATCAGGGTTAGGATGATATCTTTGAAACGATTAAGACGAGAGATGGTATGGATATCCACATTATGTCCTTATAGGCTTATTTCGTATTCAGGTGTTATTAAATTGTTTAGATAGTTATTCCCCCTGCTCCGCTTTTGCCTCTTGATCATCTGAGTTGGGAAAGTGCTTTTTCATTCTGCTTTCAATATAATCTACCCTTTTTGCCAAATCATTATATTCATTTTTTAGGTTTTCTAGGTCCATCTTATCTGCTAGATTGATATGTGATA
This sequence comes from uncultured Desulfohalobiaceae bacterium, assembly GCA_964446205.1. Classification (GTDB taxonomy): domain Bacteria; phylum Desulfobacterota; class Desulfovibrionia; order Desulfovibrionales; family Desulfothermaceae; genus CAYUNZ01. The sequence continues at coordinate 3,283 of CAYUNZ010000033.1, forward strand.
GAAATTTTCGCCCGGTTTGGTTGATGGATGTTTTGAGTTCCTTCCATTCATTTTCCCCTGTTTCCAAGATTTCTCTGGTATATTGTTCGGCTTCTTCACTACTCAATTTTCCTTGCTCAACCATTTTATTGATTGTTTCCTGAACCTTTGATTTGGTTACTACTGCTGTTCCTAGACCAGCCAAAACACTTTTCTTGAAAATGTCTCTCATACATACCTCCTGAAAGTGAATTTAATCCAAAATAGATCATAAGTATAACTTTCTTTTAAAGAAAAATAAAGGGATTTGGTCTAATTTCCTAATAACAGTTGTTTTGATACAAAGTCCAAACAGAATCTTTTGCTTGTTGGCACAAGTCTAGAAGTTAAATATCCAAACTTCTTACTCCAAACTGGATAAGCTTTAAGCTAAAGGTTAAGACCTCAATTTATGAACAATCACAAGCAGATTCAGATCATTGGTGTTTAATCATAAGGACTTGCATGATTAAAGGCAACTTTTTACTTGACCCATTTTCTAAGAGGTTTATATCTGGCCATGGAAAGGAGACAAGGTCCATTCCTTTTTTTATTGCTGGTTATGGTCAAAAGTACAAGACAGCTATATAATTTTGGAGGACATGAGGTGCGTATTATAATTGTCGGAGCCGGAGAGGTTGGTTTTCATCTGGCCAAGAGGTTGGTCTCAGAGAACAAGGAAGTTGTAATTATTGACAAGAACCAGGAGGTCTTGTCTTTGATGTCAGATCAGTTGGATGTGGAGACAGTCCTTGGTTCAGGAAGTAGTCCAAAGGTCTTGGAAGAGGCCGGAGTCAAAGAAGCGGATATCCTCCTTGCTGTGACAGATAGTGACGAGATCAATCTTATTGCCTGTACCTTTACCAATATTTTGGCTCCTAATTTGATTAAAGTGGCTAGGATAAGGAATTCGGAATATACTGAGTATCAGGATACCTTGACTAAGGATCTGTTGCATATAGACATTGCCATTAATCCTGAACAGGAAGTAATAGGCTCTATAGAAAGATTGATGGGGGCTCCTGGGGCCGCGGAAATTAGCGAATTTTCCGATGTAAATATCAAGCTGGTCGGGGTGTGGATCCGTGAAGAGAGTAAGTTGAGTGGAATGAACCTGGCTGAACTGAAGAAGCGGATGGCCATAGAAGGCTTCATTGTCGCTGCCATTATCAGAGGGAAGCAAACTATCATCCCTATGGGAGCCGATTCTATACATTCAGGAGATTTGGTCTATTTTGTCTGTCACCAAAAAGACTTAGAAGATGTCCTTAGAGCCTTTGGCAAAGGGGCTAGGAAACAACACAATGTTTTGATTATCGGCGGAGGCAATATAGGCTATAAGTTGGCCTTGGATCTGGAAGAAAAAAAAGGTGTTAACGTCAAAATTCTGGATAAAGATGTCAAGAGGTGTGAATTCCTGGCTGAACATTTAAACAAGACCATTGTCCTGCAAGGTGACGGAACAGACCAGAAACTTTTGGTTCAGGAAAATATAGGGGATATGGATGCAGTAGTCTCTGTTACCGGTGATGAGGAGAACAATGTCCTTTGTTCTTTACTGGTAAAGAATCTCGGAGCCAAGCTTCCGATTACAAGGATCAATAAGTACGCTTACATACCTTTAATGCATACCATTGGACTTGAACATATTGTCAGTCCGAGACTATCTGCAGCCAACAGCATCTTGCGTTATGTTCGTCAGGGTACGGTAATCTCCAGCATCTCCATTAAAGAAGAGGCCGAGGCCTTGGAGGTAATTGCTAAGTCTGATTCCCCTCTAGTCAATAAGCCGATCAGGAGTCTACAGTTCCCGAAAGGGGCAATCGTTCTTTGTTTGATTCGCGGAGATGAAGTTATCCTACCAACTGGCGAGAATGTTATCTATCCCAATGATCGGGTTATTATTTTGACTGCTAGCCACAAGGTGGACAAGCTGGAAAAGGCCTTGACTTCAGGACAGGAGCCTCGATAAATGCGCTGGAGATTCACGTTACAGGTGGTTGGGATTGTTGTCTGTTTTGTCGGAATGGCCATGCTGGTCCCATTAGGTGCCTCTTTATATTTTCAGGGGAGCATGATTAATCCATTTCTGGAATCCATCAGCCTGACCCTTAGTTGTGGACTGGTCTTGTTTTTTCTCTTTCGGTCGACAGAAGTGGAGACAATAACCCATAGAGAAGGCATGGCTATAGTTACTTTGGGCTGGGCTAGTGCAGGATTTTTTGGTAGTTTGCCCTTTTTACTAAGTGGCTATGTACCTGTATTTACGGATTGTGTCTTTGAGACTTTTTCCGGTTTTACCACAACCGGGGCGACTATCTTTGACAATGTGGAGATCTTGCCAAAGAGTCTGCTCCTATGGCGGAGTCTAACCCAATGGTTGGGTGGAATGGGTATCATCCTGTTGTCCCTGGCCATACTGCCTTTCTTGGGTGTGGGCGGGATGCAGCTCTACAAAGCTGAAGTCCCTGGACCGACACCGGACAAGCTTAGACCGCGGGTCAAAGATACTGCCCTCTTACTTTGGAAGGTCTATCTACTGTTTACAGCTTTGGAGATCATTCTCCTTTTTTTGGGAGGTATGGATTTTTTCAGTTCAGTCTGCCATACCTTTGACACCATGCCTACCGGTGGGTTTTCTACCAAGAATGCTTCTATTGGGCATTACTCCAGCCTTTATTTCGATATTGTCATCACGGTATTTATGTTTATTGCCGGCACAAATTTTGCGATTCATTTTAAGTTGCTCAGAGGTGATCTCAGGTCCTTCTGGCGAGACCCAGAGTTCCGTTTTTATTTAGGAGCAATTGTTGTCTTTACTCTGGTTATCTGTATAACCTTGTGGGGGAGTGTTTACGTCTCATTAGGACAATCCCTCCGCTTCAGTCTGTTTCAGGTCGTATCCATAGTTACGACTACCGGTTATGCTACAGCTGATTATGAACTCTGGGGGGCCCTCCCCCAGGTTTTGTTGTTTTTGTGCATGTTTTTGGGTGGATGCGCTGGTTCTACAGGTGGTGGAATCAAGGGTATGCGTATCTTGGTTTTGATCAAACATGTAAAGAGTGAAATGGTTCGGGCAATACATCCAAACGCAATTATACCTGTTAAATTTGGGGGCAGAGTAGTCCCTGCTGAGGTTCTGAATGGTATTTGGGGATTTTTTCTGCTTTATTGCGGACTAACCTGTATAGCCACTATTGTTTTAGCTGCAGTCAAGGTCGATATTTTGACCTCATTTGCAGCTGTAATTGCCTGCATGAGCAATGTAGGTCCAGGTCTAGGACTTGTCGGGCCGACTGATAACTATGCCCATATCCCAAAGCTTGGCAAATGGGTTTTGAGTTTTTGCATGTTGCTAGGGCGGTTGGAAATATATACTGTAATTGTTCTTTTTACACCTGTGTTTTGGAAAAAGTAAGGGCAGTAAAAACTGGATTGCTGTTTTGTTCAGCCTTTTGGTAAAATCTGTTTGTTCTA
>CAYUNZ010000033.1:6880-19960 GCA_964446205.1 uncultured Desulfohalobiaceae bacterium
ATAACAAGTTGTCTAGAGGGATATTAATCGTATGAAGGAAAATTTAGTTCATAATGATGGCATTCGGAATATTGCAATTATTTCCCATGTTGATCATGGCAAAACAACACTAATTGACGCCATGTTTCGCCAAAGTGGTCTGTTTCGTGAAGGGCAAAGTACGGAAGACAGACTTATGGACAGTCTTGATCTCGAGCGAGAACGCGGCATTACCATTGCTGCCAAAAACTGTTCAGTCCTCTGGGAAGGAGTAAAAATTAATATCGTTGATACCCCAGGCCATGCCGATTTTGGAGGTGAAGTAGAACGAGCTTTGTCCATGGTTAATGGTGCCTTACTCTTGGTCGATGCCTCTGAAGGACCTTTGCCTCAAACCAGATTTGTCTTGGAAAAGACCCTGGCAGCCGGCTTGAAAATAATTGTCATTATAAACAAGATTGATCGACAAGATGCAAGGCCACAGGCTGTGTTGGATGAGGTCTATGACCTTTTTATAGACTTGGGGGCTAGCGATGAGCAGCTTGAGTTTACCTATCTATTAGCTATTGGACGTGAAGGGATTATAAGAAACTCTTTGGATGAGCCGGGGACCAATTTGAAGCCACTCTTTGATCTTATTTTAGAAGAAATTTCAGGTCCTGGGTATGATCCTGAAGCCCCTTTTCAGATGCTGGTTTCTGACCTTGGTTATTCTGATTTTCTGGGACGATTAGCTATAGGCAGGGCCTTTAATGGACGGGCTAGTTCCAATGATCGATTGGTCTGTTTGAATGAGACCGGTCAGGAGTTGCCTCTAAGGGTTACCAGGCTTCAGGCTTATGAAGGCATGGGTTTGAAACCAGTAGAGATAACCAATCATGGAGACATAATTGTCCTTTCCGGGATCGAAAATGTCAGAATCGGTGATACTATCTGCCATCGCGACAGCCCCCGGGCCTTGAAAAGGATCTCTGTGGATGAACCAACCGTAAGCATGCGTTTTACCATCAATTCATCACCTCTGGCTGGTCTTGAAGGTAAGAATGTCCAGTTGAGCAAGATAAGGGAACGATTGATGAAGGAAACCTTGAACAATGTAGCCATTCAGGTCGAGGAAGTCGATAATCAGGAGGCACTGTTGGTTAAGGGAAGGGGAGAGTTACAACTAGCCATCATCATTGAGACTATGCGGAGAGAAGGGTTTGAACTATCAATTGGCCGACCAGAGGTTATCTACAAATATAGTCATGGTCAATGTCTGGAACCGATAGAGAGGCTGATTATTGATTGTGACCAGGATTTCATGGGTGTGGTTACGGAAAAGCTCTCAGCCAGAAAGGCCCAGATGGTTAACTTGATCAATTATGGTCACGGCAGAGTACGTTTTGAATTTGATATTCCATCCCGAGGGCTTATCGGTTATAGGGATGAATTTCTGACTGATACAAAAGGGTCTGGTCTTTTGAATTCTTATTTTCTGTCCTTTGATAAATATCGAGGTGATTTTCCCGGAAGAATGACCGGCTCCATCGTCTCTGATCGTCGGGGCAAGGCTGTGGCTTACGCCCTCTTTAATCTTGAACCCAGAGGAGAACTCTTTATTAAACCCGGTAATCCGGTCTATGAGGGGATGATATTTGGTGAGCACAACCGAAATCTGGATATAGACGCCAATCCTTGCAAAGAGAAAAAGCTTACCAATGTTCGGGCCTCTGGTAGTGATGAGAATGTCATCCTGACTCCGGTCAGGTCAATGACTCTGGAAAGGGCTCTTCATTTCATCAAGGGGGATGAAATAGTTGAGGTTACCCCGACATCTATTCGTCTTCGCAAATCTATACTATCTGTCCAGAAACGCCATAGTCTTCGCCAGAAAAGATAGCCGGCTGAAAACAAAAAAACAGTATCTTTTCCCAAAGACGACCAGATTTGTGCAAAGCTATATGAATATGAAAGAAGGTCAACATTTTATAACCGTATAAACTGTTCCTGTCTTGTTGTTTTAAACCAGCTAAGAGCCTGGACTCAAGCCGGGCTGTTGATTGTTTTTCTTTGAATACGTTTGTCTTGTGTCCTTTCAATGGTCTTGATCAATTTGAAATCCTTAGGTTCAACAAAAGTTGAAGCTTCTCCGTAGCTAGCGGCTCGTCCGGTTCGTCCTATACGGTGGATGTATGCCTCAGCTGTATCCGGCATGTCATAATTGATAACATGTCTGATTCTGGTTACATCAATGCCGCGTGAGGCAATATCTGTGGCCACCAGGATATTGAAGCTGCCGTTTTTAAAACCTTGTAAAACCTTGCGTCGGTTATGCTGAGACATATTACCCTGTAGCTCTCCGGCCCTAAGTCCGGCAGAGCTGAGTCTCTCGGCCAATTTTGTGGCCATATGTTTGGTCCTGGTGAAGACAAGGGTAGCCTCAGATTTTTTGTCCTGTAATAAGGACAAAAGCATTTTGGGCTTAGAGGATCGATCTACTGGGTATAGGCATTGAGTGATTCCCTGGAGTGGTTGCTTATGATCGACTTGGACCCAGATAGGGCGGTTAAGGATCTCTTCAGCCAGGGAGCTAATGTCCCTGGGCATGGTTGCTGAGAAAAGCATGTTCTGTCGTTGTGCAGGGAGCTTCTGGAGTATGCTGTGAATATCAGGCATAAATCCCATGTCCAGCATCCGGTCGCCTTCATCCAAGACCAGAATTTCGATAGCCGACAGATTTATGCATTTGTCTTGCAAAAGATCGAGCAAGCGACCGGGACAAGCGACAACAATATCCACACCTGAGCGGATATCGCGGATCTGCCGTGATCTGCTAACCCCGCCGTAAACAGAAATACTTCTAAGACCGGTCTTTTGCCCCAGAGACTGAAAAAATTCAGTAGTCTGTTCAGCCAATTCTCTTGTAGGCGAGAGTATCAAGGCTCTTGGTTTGCCTTGTCGTTTGGGCATAAGCCTTTCCAGGATTGGCAAAACAAAGACGGCTGATTTGCCGGTTCCAGTTTGGGCAAGTCCCATAATATCCTGGCCCGAAAGGGCATGGGGGATAGCTTGTTCCTGAATAGTTGTCGGGTTCTTATAACCGCAAGCCTTGATGCCTGCTTGTATTTTCGAATGAAATTGAAATTCTGAAAAAAACATATTGTATCCTCATTTAATTGAAGTAGGTTTAGATGGTCACTGTTTCAGATACAGTGCTAAGTGCATTTTTGCTTCGCTGTGCTGATGAAATTCTTCTATATAAGGCTTCCGAAATATAAATGATCCGGAATTATCCAAAAAGAGGGGAGGCAAAGGATGGATAACAGAAGAAACGTCTTTTAAACTTATCGTACAAGGGTATTTGTTGAATATAATATTTCAGTTGTGGGGTTTTTTGTCTTTACATGCTTCATTGACGACTATTTCTCGGCTGTTGATCGAGACACGAGTTATTGATTCCATGTTTTTTTGACCTTTGAAATGGTCTGTGATGACCTTAGCGCTTATGACCTGGTCATATGGGGTAAAGAGCTTTTGCAGTTCATCATCATTATGGTTGAAAGGTGGGTTTCCAACATACAGTTTCATCTAAGTTGTCTCCATTACAAGTGATCAGCTGAGTTTTATGCGGCAGGCGTAGCTAAACGGCAGGGCGCAAATGAAGTGCCGGGCACTTGGGATTGGCGTTAAAAAAACAATACTATATGTATTCTGTCTTGTTTGCAACTATATTTTTGTCAAATTTTCGACTTGAATAATACAGTACTTCAATTTTATTTTTGAAGATTGGATTTTATTTCCATCTACTCTGTCTTAATTCATGCACAGTCCTTGATTAGATATAACTAGGTGACAGTTGTCTGGGAGATTAAACGTTGAGAACTATGCTTAGTTTTGTATTTTTAGAAGGCTTTTCCCTTCCTATTCCTCCAAGACTTGGTTTAGTTGTTCCTCATTGTCAAGGACATTAAAGAAATCAAGCAGCTTTACTAAATCTAGGGTTTTTTTGACCTGAGGTGAGGGCTGAAATAGATAGAACTGCTTATTCTCATTTTTCTTCCTGTTGTTGAGCTGAACCAGAAATCCTATACCTGAGCTATCTAGAAAGATTGTATTTGAGAGATCCATTATAAGAGAACCACATTCAGTACTGGTTAAATAGTCCTCTGTCTCTTCTTTGAGCTTATCTATAACCTCAAGTGTCAATTCTCCGGAAAATCTAAGGATGCAATCCTGATTTTTCTTTTCTACACTTAATAATTCCATAGTTTCTCCTGTATGTTTTTTTGCCTTGATCAGGTTATTCCTGTTGTAATGGTAAGCCTAGCAATTTAAAAATGACAATTATTTGCATTTCTTTTCTCATGTTAACCCACATGCCTTTCCAGGCACAACCAAGCATGAAAAGTTTTAGCTATAATACGATAAAATTGTAAACTTTTTGATTCTTTTTTTTTCTTCGGTCAAAACGGTCAACGGTTCACGGTCGACATTCTTTTCAGGTTAAATTTAACCATGCCATTGTATCCAACTGATCCAGACAGCACTGCGATCATCCCTAAATGATGGGTTTACCTTGGCACTTTGAAGCAAGGTTTCTTCAAGAAGTTCAAGGGTGAATTTCTTTTTGGAGATCATGTCAGAGACCAAAGTAAGAAAATTTTCAAGTCCGAACTGAGAATTCGGGGCAACTTCCCATTCATAGTAACCATCAGTAAACAAAAACAGTCCGTTCCAGTCAGAAATATTATATTGTTTGGGAATGAAATCCAATTCAAAAAAACCCAGGACTGTAGATGTCGGTCCGAGCAGGTCGGTTTGTTCATTGTTATTGGCTATGATCCCTGGGGTTTGTCCGGCATTAATATATGTCAAAATATTATTTTTGGTGTCAATATCTGCAGCAAAGATAGTAACAAAGTCTCTTTCATCACCAATTGTATCACAGAGCTGCTTGTTGACCAAGCGAAACATGGCTGGTAGATCCAGATAATAGCTTTCTGTGGTTCTGACAAGGGCCCGGACCATAGCCATCAAAAAGGCCGCTCTAGCTCCGTGTCCAGATACATCTGCAATGATGACCCGAAGAGTATGTCTGTTGATAGGGAAGAAATCATAGTAGTCACCACTGGCTCTGCCTGAAGGGCGGTATATGGTCTCAATGGAAAAGAGGTGAGGCAATCTGGTACATTGTTTGGGTAAGAGTTTATTCTGCAAGGTGGCAATAGTATCAATCTCTTTGGCAATTCGCTTGTAAGCATCGCGTAGTTGAGTGTTGAGACGGATTTGCCGTTTGGCAACATTTGTCCTGGCCTTGATTTCCTCTTGCGCAAATGGTTTGAGTAGAAAATCGTTGGCCCCAAGATTGAGTGCTTGGGCCTTTGTGTCAACATCATCTTTTGAGGTCAAGGCTATAATATAAGAATCTGAGTCCTTGCAAGTGTTTCGGATGTAACCTATTACTTCAACCCCTTTCATATCCGGGAGATTTAAATCTAGAATATGGATATCAGGTTGAAAAGACAGGTATTGAGATATTGCTTGTTCCCCATTGGTGGCTATTTGGAGGATATAGTCTGTTTTTTCAAAAATCAGTTGTAGATATTCCCTGTATTCAGAAGAATCATCAGTTATTAAGACTTTGATCCTGTTGTTGGCCATAATTTTTTCAGTCTAAAAATCTTTGCTGTCAAGGATAATAGTTACTGGTCCCCAGTTACAAAACCAAAGCTCCATTTCAGCTCCAAAGATGCCGCTTTTGACCCGCCCAGGTAAATCTGTCTTTAAGTCATGGATCAGACGATTGTAGAGCTCTTTAGCTTGACCAGCAGGAGCTGCAGAAGTAAATGACGGGCGTTTACCCTTTTTGCAATCAGCATAAAGAGTGAATTGGGAGACAACCAAAACCTCTCCTTTTATATCCTCTAGGCTTAGGTTTGATTTGTCGTTTTGATCCGGAAATATCCTCAGATTTGAGATCTTATTTCTTAACTTACACCACTTGGCTGAATCTGCTGATTCGGTGATATCTTCTTGAGAAAAACCTACCAATAGTAGAAGGCCTTGTCCAATAGTAGCTACTGACTTATGCTGAATATCCACTCTGGCCTGTTTGACCCTTTGAGCAATAATGCGCATTATACAGACTCTGTATAGATGGCTTTTGAGCTGTTTTTTTCGGCTACACTGACTTCTCGAAGCCAAATATCAGGGTATGGCAATATTTGCTTGAGTGATTGGAAAATATATTTGGCCAGGTTTTCTGATGATGGGTTTATATCCCTAAAGGCAGGGAGATCATTTAGATGGGTGTGGTCTAATTCTTTAAGAATAGAGTTTAAGAGCCTCTTCAGCTCTTTGAAATCAAGAAGAAGACCTGTTTGAGGGTCAAGTTGGTAGCCCTCAATTTCTGTCTCGACATGAAAATTGTGACCGTGAAGATTTTCACACTGGCCTTGATAGTATCGGAGTTGATGTGAAGAACTGAATTGGGAACTGACTCGAAGGCGGTAGAGTGAATTTGTCATGTAAACTCCTTACCTGGATTAAAAACTAACGGTATTTTCTCAAGTGGTTGTTTCTTTGCAGACCTTTTTCTGCCACTTTTTGACCTCATGGGAAAATCTTTGCTTAGGTGAAACGCAGAATTCAGGAGGTAATTGGAAGTGACAGACAGCTTCGTCAAGGAAAAGGATGAGTTGCACCGGATTGTTGCCTGGATACCGTTTGAGGATCTCTTTAAATTCTTGCCAGTCCTCTTGTCCCATTTGCTCACTATGGATATGAACCCGATAAGGCTGATTATCCGGGATTTGAATATCGTAAAGAAGACCGATCTCTTGAACAACCAACTTCAAGGTCTTTGACCCTTCATCACTTTCTGATTCACCGTTCGAGTTCTCATTTAATTTGCTTTTGGCCCAAAAAGGTTTGTCCAAATGCAAGTCTTGTTTAATTTTCTTATAGTTTTCAGGGAAAAGGGTCAACTCAGCCCTGCCGGTTAGGTCTTCTATCTGACAAAAGGCCATTTTATCCCCTTTGCGAGTCGTTATTTCTTTACAGCCAGTAACTAAAAAGGCGGCCTTGATCTCAGTCTCAGGAGGGAGTTCGAGGCAGTCCTTAAGGGGTGTGACCTCCAGAAGATCTAGTTTGTCTTTATAAGGGAGCAAAGGATGTCCGCTTAAAAAGAATCCAAGGCTATCTTTCTCATAGCGCAATTTCTGGTCTTCCGGCCAGGCCTCAACATTGTCTTCCTGGAGATTCAGACCAACACCCGTGTTTTTGTCATCAGACTTATTGGACTTGGGATCCTGGACAAAGCTTAATAAAGAGAGTTGGCCTTTTTGCTGGGAGCGTGATCTTTTCTGGGCTACAGAGACAACTCTTTCAAGGCTTGCAAACAAGCTGGCTCTGGAAGCCCCGAAGCAATCCATAGCTCCGCTTTTGATCAGACTTTCAACGACTCGACGGCTTACCTTGCGTAAATTGACTCGCTCACAAAAATTTAATAAACTTTTAAAAGGACCATTTTTTGATCGTTCCTGAAGAATATTTTGGATTGCTCCGTCCCCGACATTCTTAATGCCAGAAAGCCCAAACCTGACCAAATCCTTTTCAACTGTAAAAGGGTGTTCGCTTTTATTTATATCCGGGGGTTGAATATCGATGTCCATTTCTCGACAGGCATTTATATGGGCCATAACCTTATCCGTATTGGCTACTTCTGAGGTCATTAGGGCGGCCATGAACTCCACAGGGAAATGGGCCTTTAAATTTGCTGTTTGATAAGAGATAAGGGCGTAGGCAGCACTATGGGACTTGTTAAAGCCATATCCGGCAAACTTTTCAATTAAATCGAAAAGGTAATTGGCTGTTTCCTCCGGCAGTCCGTTTTTTTGAGTCCCTTGTAAGAATTTGGACCTTTGCTTGGTCATGACTTGGGGGTCTTTTTTCCCCATGGCCCGTCGGAGAATATCCCCGTCCCCCAGAGAATAGTCAGCCAACTCAGAGGCTATTCGCATGACTTGTTCCTGATACAGGATGACCCCATATGTCTCTTTTAAGATTGGTTCCAGTGAAGGGTGTGGGTAATCGACTTTAACCCGGCCGTGCTTTCTCTGGATAAAGTCGGTCACCATACCACTTTCCAAAGGGCCAGGACGATACAAGGCCAATAAGGCGATCAGGTCTTCGAACTTGGAGGGTTTCATATCCATAAGGACCTGTCTCATGCCCCTGCTTTCCAATTGAAACACCCCGTCGGTTTGTCCACTGCACAGAAGTTCAAAAGGGGCTGGATCGTCAAGGGGCAATGTATCCAGGTCAGGAATTTCTTTGTTGTTGCTCTTGGCCAATTTCAAGGTGTCGTTGATAACAGTTAGGGTCTTTAAACCCAGAAAATCAAACTTGATTAGCCCGACCTTTTCAACCCGTTTCATGTCATATTGGGTTACAATTTCACCTTTTTTCCCGATGTATAAAGGGAGATACTCTTCCATGGGTTTGTCTGAGATGACAATACCTGCGGCATGAGTAGAGGCATGTCGACAGAGGCCCTCCAATTTTTTGGAGATATTAATGAGTTTGGCGATTTGCTGGTCTTCATTTATCTTTTTCTGTAATTCAGGCTCCTGTTCAATGGCCTTTTCTATGGTTATATTAAGCCCATCTGGTATGAGCTTGGCAATCTTGTCAGTTTCTGAAAAACTCATACCCAAAGCCCGGCCAACATCCCTGACCACTGCTTTGGCTTTCATGGTTCCAAAGGTAGTGATTTGGGCCACACTGTTTTGACCGAATTTGTCCATTACATACCGTATGACCTCCTCTCGCCGATTGTAGCAAAAATCAACGTCAATATCCGGCAGGCTCTCTCTTTCCGCATTCAAAAAGCGCTCAAAGAGCAGATTGTATCTGATGGGATCAAGGTTGGTTATCTTCAAGGAATAAGCGACAAGACTGCCGGCAGCTGAACCACGTCCAGGACCAACCGGTATGCCTTTAGACTTGGCCCAGTTTATAAAATCTTGGACAATTAAAAAGTACCCGGCAAAGCCTTTACTGCCAATTATCTCCAGTTCCTTTTCCAATCGTTGCCAATAAGTATTCTCGTCGATCTGATATGGTAGCTGTTTGAGTCTTTCTTGCAGTCCTTCCTTGGCCATCCTGGAGAATTCTTCAACTATGCTCTTTCCTGGTGGTAGGGAATAGACAGGGAAATGGTGCCTACCTAGTTCAATTTCAACATTGCACGAATCAGCTATAACCTTAGTGTTGTCAATAGCTTCCGGGCAATGGCTAAAGGCCTGTTCCATCTCTTCTGGTGAACGGTAATAGAGTTTTTCAGTGTTGAACCTCATTCGTTTTTGATCGGAAACACAGGCATTGGTCTGAATGCATAAGAGTATATCGTGGGCCTCGACATCGTCGGGCATAAGATAGTGACAGTCATTTGTGGCTACTACCGGGATATTTTCCTGCCGGGAAAGGTCTAGGAGTTTGGCGTTAACCTCATCCTGATCCGGTATGTCGTTGTCTTGCAACTCTAGATAGAAGCGATTGGGAAATAGACTGGTGTAGTCTTTAACTTTCTCTTTGGCTTTATGAAACGATTGATTTCGAAGTGTCGAGGGTATTTCACCTTTTAGACAAGCAGACATGGCGATTAGGCCTTGATTGAATTGGGCCAACAGTTCTTTGTCTATTCTCGGCTTGTAGTAAAAGCCTTCGATAAAACCTCTGCTGACTAGTTTTATCAGATTGTGATATCCTTCTGCGTTTTGGGCCAGGAGTACAAGGTGGTAGCCTGCATCTCCAGCTGACTTGGCCTGTTTAATGGTTCGATGTTCCGGAGCTACATAGACTTCACAGCCAATAATTGGTTTGATGCCAAATTCTTTGGCCGTGGTATAGAACTGGATGGCCCCAAATAGATTGCCATGGTCAGTTATGGCAGCAGCCTGTAGGCCAAATTCTGAGGCTTTGGCAAACAGGTCGTTAATTTTGATAGTCCCGTCCAAGAGACTGAACTCTGTATGGCAATGTAGGTGAACAAAATCAGACATGATTTTTTACTCGATCTATACTGTAAACTGTAATTTTAAATACGACTATAATTTTACTGAAACTTGCAAAACTGGTGATCAGCTCGCAAAGACCGTTGATCTGGTCCTTAAAGGGTACTAGCCATTTTTTCCAGCAGACGAAACAACTGACCCGAAAAACCGGATTCATTGTCATACCAGATGATTACTTTGGCCATGTTATTGTCTATTACATTGGTGGTCAATGAGTCGATAACCCCGGCATAAATGCTGCTAACATAGTCTACAGAGACAAGGGGTTCTTGACTAAAGCCCAAGATGCCTTGAAGGTCATTTTCAGAAGCAGATTTCAAGGCCTTGTTGATCTCTTCAGCTGTACAGGACCTGGATAAGTTGATGGTTAGATCGACCAGGGAGACATTAGGGGTCGGGACCCGAATGGCCATTCCATCCAATTTGCCTTTAAGTTCAGGAATGACTTCTGTAACAGCCTGAGCAGCTCCTGTTGAAGTAGGGATCATGGACATTGCCGCAGCTCTGGCCCTTCGTAAATCCTTATGAGAACCATCAAGTATTCGTTGGCTCATGGTATATGAATGAATTGTGGTCATCAATCCCCTTTCAAGCCCAAATGTATCGTGGATAACTTTGGTCGCCGGGGCGAGACAGTTTGTGGTGCATGAGGCATTGGAAACGATTGTGTGTTCTGGTTTTAGCTCGTTGTCGTTGACCCCGATGACAACTGTAAGATCGGAATTTTTCCCCGGAGCACTGATAAGTACCTTTTTTGCTCCACAATCAAGGTGTTTTTGGCAGCTTTCTCGGTCCCGGAATTTTCCTGTTGTCTCCAAGACAATATCAATACCCATGTCTTGCCATTGCCATTCTCCAGGTTTGTCACTTGTAGTGTAAACCTGCTGTCCGTTGAGGATAAAACCTTGGTCATTGGCTTCAACCTGACCTTTAAAGTGTCCATGTACTGAATCGTATTTAAGAAGATGGCTAAGTGTCTTATTATCTGAACGGGCATTGACAGCAGTTAAGCTATAATCTTTCTTTTCAGCTAAGATCCTGGTCATATAACGGCCAATTCTTCCAAAACCATTCAAGCCGACGCGAATGCTCATAGTCTTCTCCTTATACAGGTTTTATAGATCACATTCTGTTATTATTAATATAAAATATATATTTCTAGACTCTTAAAACGAATATGTCAATTGTTAAAGTGTCATCAGGCTTTTTTGATAACAAAGTCAGATTTTAGAGATCCAGATATTTGATCTTTTTTCTTAATCTTTATAAACTTCTTTCCCCCTTGATTGAGTCTGAGGGAAAATGTTTAGGAGAAAAGGATGAATGAGAAAAAGGAGCGAGTTGATCACCTTATGGTTGCAAAAGGCTTGGTCGAGAGTCGGGAAAAGGCTAAACGATTGATTATGGCTAATCAGGTCCTCAGGCAAACGGTAAATTCCCAGACTGAACCAGTTACCAAACCCGGTCATCTGTTACCAGTTTCTACTCAATTGGTTATTAAAGATCAGGAACGTTTTTTGAGTCGTGGTGGCTATAAGTTGCTGACTGCGCTTGAACATTTTCAGATTGATGTCACTAACGTTGTTGCTTTGGACGTTGGGGCTTCAACAGGGGGTTTTACTGATTGTTTGCTCCAAATGGGTGTGAGTAAGGTCTATAGCGTTGATGTTGGTTATGGTCAACTCCATTGGCAGTTGAGGAATGACCACCGAGTCATCAATCTGGAAAGGACAAATATCCGTATGGCTGAACCTGATCTTATCCCTGAGTCTGTTGGCTTGATTAGCATAGATTGTTCCTTTATCTCTATTAAAAAGGTTCTAACTGCTTGTATTCGATATATCTCCAATTCAGGAACAATTATCGGCCTGGTCAAACCACAATTTGAGTTGGACAGAGGGCGGACATCAAAGGGGGTTGTCCGCTCTAAGGCTGAACAACTAAAAGCAGTCCAGGATGTAATCGCCTTTGCAGCGCATCTTGGCCGGATAGACCTACAGGGATGGGTCCCATCTTCTATATTGGGACCCAAAGGTAATCAGGAGTATCTTGTGGTTTGGCGGGCAGTTGATTCAAAAGACAGTCCATAAAGGTTGCCTGTTACCAGATGCATACTCCGGCATAAGCAACAACCTGTCTATAGTCACCAATTATATCTCCAGATGTTCCGTATTTGATGAGTTCAGCTTGGGAGGCCTCAAATTCGTTGGCTATCGCCAGCCCTGTTGTCATGGGCAGGACCCCACACATACTGATATTATTGCTCCTGACTACATTGTATAGTTTTTCCGGCTCAAGTTCCCGGATAGCATCCAAGGCCATTTTGTCTTTGGATTTAGCCTGATCTTGAGAAATGAAATGGCTCATATCTGAGCTGACCACGATAGAGACAGGTTGTGGATACTGTTTGAGGCATTTGGCTATAGATTTTCCTACCTGCATTAGATTGGAGAGGTTGGGTTCGGAGACACTTATGGGCACAATATTGGTTTGGGGATCTAGCATCCACAGGAAGGGCAGAATGACTTCTAAAGAGTGTTCGTTAAGGTGAGCGGCATAGTCTTTTTGTATTTTTGCATCGGACTCTATGATCTCTTGGGCGAGTTCATTTTCCACCTTTAGCGATGCGCCGGGGATTTTCCAGTTGCCGTTGTCCCAGAGCGACCAAGTTGCCCCTTGACCTGTATGATTTGGACCCAACAAAAGGACTGTGCTGGCCAGATTGGATCTGACCAAAGTAGCACCGGCAATGTTTCCGGAGAACATATAACCGGCATGGGGGACCATAGCCAGTTTGGTCTGTTTATTGTCTTTAGATGTTTCCTGATCCAAAAATTGTCTGACTTGAGACTTTAGATCCTCAAGCTTACCCGGGTAAAATTGACCTGCGACAACCGGATTTCTATCCATAACAATATACTCCTTAATAAAAAGTTCAAAGAAAATAAGTTGGTTCAGTTTGCTGGAATGGTTTTGGTAATTTCTAAGTAGTTTTTATCCGGAAACTGCCCTTTTTCCGTTTGACTGCGTCAATCTTCAAAAT
>CAYUNZ010000034.1:0-19949 GCA_964446205.1 uncultured Desulfohalobiaceae bacterium
ATGCTTTTTTAACAAATAGTTGTCTGTTGTTCAATCTTTTTTTACAGTAAATAACCCTTTGGTTAACATGAAAGAATGTTGACCGTGAAGCGTTGACCGAAGAAATAAGAATTAAGTATTTATACCTTAACTCCTTTGTCTTGCGGTTCACGGTCCACAGTAAACGGTCAACGTCTTCTTTCATGCTTCTTGTACCCGCCAGGGCATGGGGGTTAATATGAACAATTCGTTTCAGGTTTCCTAGCCTTATGGACTATGCTGTTTGTCCAGTAAGTAAAGATACTGGGAACATACAACGGGCTATTAAACTGGCAGATGAAGTTGGTTGTGAAATAATAGATATTAACGATGTTGCCAAGTACGATGCGGTCCTATATATTTCTAGCCAAGGACTATATCTTGATCTGGGTTTGGGTGAACAAGGTTATTCTGGAAAGTGTTATCTTGCAATCGGTTGGCAATCTCTTGATTTTTATACCTGGGCTGGTCGACGTCCAAATCAACCTCTTCTTAAAGCGGTTAGAGGCAGTAAGCGACCCTTAAGAAAAGGAGGAATAATCCTTGATGGGACAGCCGGACTAGGGAATGACTCATGGTTGTTGGCTAATTTTGGCTATCAGGTAATTGCTGTGGAAAAGAACCCTTTAATCTTTGCTCTGCTTCGGGAATCACTTTCCCAAGCTGCTATAGATTACCCAGAAATTACTAGGTGTTTACGAATTGAGAATGCGAATACCCAAGATATCCTTGAGAGATTAATTCATAGACAGAAGGATCCAAATATGGTCGATAACTCTATTTGGGATTATCTGCGGGCTCCTGATGTAATTTATCTTGACCCACTTTTTCCAAAAGAGCAGCATCAAAAAAAAGCTGTCAAGAAGAGTATGTGTTTTCTTAGAGCTGTCCTAAGGGATGAGACTATGGAACTCAGCTTGCTGCATAAAGCCCTTGCCGTGGCTAAGAAACGGGTAGTACTAAAACGCCCTTTAAAATCCGAAATAATATCTATAGGTAAAGTACAACCAGTACATAGAGCTAAGGGTAAGGCAGTTCGTTATGATGTCTATGTTCCCTAATCAATTAAATCTTTCAGAGTATTAAATAAGGCTAGAGTACAACCCTTCATTTATCTAAGGTAAATAAAGTCATGACCTTTTTATCCGAATCAGACTTTCTGAACTTTATTAACCGATATTTTCCCCTAATACACCCAAACATTCTGCTTGAACGTGGGGATGATTGTAATCTGATCTCCTCCAAGGGTAATCTATGTATTTCTTCAGACCTTTTTTTGGAAGAATCCCATTTTAGCAGACAATATTTTTCTGCAGGTGATATCGGATATAAGGCTTTGGCTGTCAATATTTCTGATATCTCGGCTATGGGGGCAAGACCACAGGGTTTTTTATTAAACCTAATGATCCCTGAGGACTTAGGCTCGGACTTTTGGGCCAATTTTTTTGATGGAATGTCCCAATTAGCCAATCATTTTGATCTAGCCTTGGCTGGTGGCGATATCAGTCGGGCTAGATTTTTGGGTATTGATATTACAATTTGGGGGAACATAAATAATAGATGCTTGGAACGTAAAAGGTGTCGATCAGGCGATGTCTTGTTTGTTATTGGTCAGCTTGGGCTGGCCAGGACAGGCAGAAAAATGCTTGAGACAGGGAATGATTTGTTTGGTTCCTTGGAAGCCATAAAAGCCCATCTTCGTCCAAGGCTTTTTGTTGAACAGGCTGTTTCTTTGTCCGATTTTTCCGGAGTCAGAGGTCTAATGGATGTTTCTGATGGTTTGGTCAGGGATTTGCCCAGGTTTTTGGGTCCTGAACTTGGAGCTGATTTACTGATCAGAGAAGATAATATCCATCCTGAAGTTGTTAAGTATGCCACTAGTCAAGGTTGTTGCCCAGTAGAGTTTGCTTTGCATGGAGGTGAGGACTATTGTCTATTAGGTTGTGCTGATAAAGGGGTAATGTCTGAGTTAAAGGCTTATTTCCCTGAGTTTATGTATCTGGGTCAAGTATTACCTACTCCCGGGCTGAAATTATCCGGAGTGACTTATCAATCAGATGGTTTTGATCATTTCTCGAACATGATTTAGTATATATATACAAAAGGGCATTGGTTATGGATATTGAATTGAAAATTATTGGTCGGGTGTTTTCGGATTATAGTTCTCTTAAAGAGTGCCCGAATCAAGGGGACGAAGATACTCCTATAGCAGAAATAAGTCTTGAGGAAAAGTTTGTACCTGCTTTGGAAAGGCTCTCATGCGGACAGGAAATTGAAGTTTTGACTTGGATGCATCAAGGAGACCGAGAAACGCTGCAATGTCATCCAAGAGGAGAACAACAACGTCCCTTACACGGAGTTTTTCTCACTCGTTCCCCAAATCGGCCTAACCCTATTGGGCTTCATCGGGTGCGTGTTCTTCAAATAGATAGGACTGTTATAAAGGTTCATCCCTTAGAGGTGTTGCATGGAACACCGGTAATTGATATCAAACCAGCAGCATCTCCATGGTCAAGTGTTCCTTGGGGGGAGAATATCTCCGCCTTAGACGGGCAGAAGTTACAAGAAGTAGCCCATCTTGCCTGGAGCAAGGACCTCTTGAATGGATTGAACAGTAATTTGAGTATCCGTCGGGATGATCAGATGATAGTTACCTGTGCAGGATGTGTAACGGGTCATCTCAATCCTGGAGACCTTGTTTGTGTAGATCTTCTTACTGGAGAATTCGGTACCGGCCAGATGTCTAGTGAGGCCAAGATGCATCGAGATATTTATGCCAATCAAACAAAAGCCAAAGCTATCCTCCACTCTCATCCCCCGTATCTAGTGGCCCTGAGCCTGGCTCGACCGGATCTATTATTGCATTTACCTCTCTATGAATCAGAGATCTTTAAAAATATGTTGACCTGTGTTCCGTCCATAAGACCCGGAACAGAAGAATTGGCCAGATCTGTAGGTTTGGCCTCTCGAAATTCTCAAGCTATTTTTCTGAGCAGGCATGGTCTGGTCTGTTGGAGTGAGACACTTATCGGTGCCTTGGGATTGTCAGAAGAGATTGAGGGATTGGCCAGGATTCAATGGTTAAGTAAAACATGATAAAAAAATTGGAGGTTTTTTTATGGATATGCACAGGATTGTTAGAGGTGTGGCCGGAGCTATTGTTTTGATTAGTCTATTCTTGGCTGTGGTCTTTTCTAATTGGTGGCTTCTTGTTACCCTTTTTGTTGGCGTCAATTTGTTTCAATCTGCGTTTACAGACAATTGTCCTTTGATGGCTGTTTTGAGGAAAACTAAATCTCCATAAACACTTATAGTCAGGGGGTTATAGAATTAATTAAATTGTACAATGTTCTATGATAATCGGCTATTTTAGACTGTTTATGATCGACTGGGCCGAGTTTTTGAGGTTCTTGGTCCAGTCTTCAGCTAATGGATCTAGTTTGACAACATGCCCGTTGATATCTCTGGTTATTATTTGGGCACTCTTAATCGAGAACTGTGGTTGAACAAAGACAGTATTTAGGCCAAGTTTCTTGGCTAGGGAAATCAGATTAAGTAGTTGTTTTGGACTGGGTTCTCTTCCTTTTTTTTCAACAGGTATTTGTTTCAAACTGTAAGTTTCGGCGAAATAACCCCAAGCAGGGTGATAGACCATAAAGTGACGGGCTGATAATTCTGTTTTGCTCAGTGATTTCAGTATAAACGAGTCGAGTTTGTTGATTTCTTTGCAGAATTGGTAATAGTTACTGAGGTAATTCTGGGTGTGAGATGGATCCAAATTTATACAAGCATCAAGGATGGTTTTGGCCATTATCCGGACTAGAGGGGGTGAGAGCCAGATGTGAGGGTCTTTTCTGGTCTGTGCCCTAGTGTTTCCTTTTGTAGGTTTGTGACTAGAGAAGTATTGTTTTTTAATTGATTTATGAGTGGGTATGATACTAAGTTTCGAATTGGCATTCTTGAATTTTGACAGCCAGACATCTTCAAAAGGCACACCGATAGTGAAATAGGCCTGGATATTTGAGAGTGCAGTCAGCTGACTTGGTTTTGGTTCATAGGTAGCTGGATTTGTTCCGGGTTGGATCATGATCAAGATATCCAGATAGGGCTGGCCTATTTGGTTGAGGAAATATTTTTGAGGAGGGATGCTAGCGGCAACCTGGATTTTTTCTGATAAGCCATAGCTAGGTAACCATATAAAAAAGGTAAGTAGACCAATAATTAGGAAAATCTTTTTTCTCATTTTCTGTCCTATTCTAAGAAGTTAAACCGGAGACCTATAATACAAGCTTATAAAATCTATTGCACAGGTTCAAAAAATACAGTAGTCCCTGTCAAAAGTTATTATCAGAGTTAGTATCTTTAGTTATTTTGTATTTTTGCAAGCGATATCGAAATTGACGAAAGCTTAGACCAAGTAAGTGAGCGGCTTTTGTTTTTCGTCCGCCTGCTTCCTGTAGAGCAGATCGGAGGATATACTTATCTTGTTCCTGGAGATATTGATCAAGCCCCATTTCACCTTTTATCACCTGGTTTATCCCCTTATTGCTAGAAGATTTTGATTGCTCATAAATTATTAGCGATGAGTCGGTAATGTTTGGGCCAACCTCTAGTGCTACAGCCCTTTCTATAATATTACTTAATTCCCGAATATTTCCAGGATAGTGGTAGTTTTTTAATTTATCCAGGGCCTTTTTTGTAAAGCCTTGAATCTCCTTGTTTTGATCTTTAATTGCCCTTTGTAGAAAGTGATCAGCCAGGACAAATAGATCATCACCTCGCTCCCGCAAAGGAGGAACCTCTATAATTACCCCACTTAGACGATAAAACAGGTCTTCTCGAAAGCTTCCTTCAGCAACCTTTGTCTTGATCGGGGCATTTGTGGCTGCCAGAAAACGAATGTCACTTGTGACTACCTTAGTACCTCCGACAGGTGTAAAGCTTCCATCCTGAAGGCATCGCAGAATTTTGACCTGAGTGTGTGACTGGAGTTCTCCGATCTCATCCAAGAAGACACTTCCTTGGTCAGCCTTTTCCAAGAGCCCTTTCTTGTTGCGATCTGCACCAGTAAAGGCACCTTTTCTATAGCCAAAGAGTTCACTTTCGACCAAATTGGTAGGAATACCTCCACAATTTATAATCATTAAGGGTGACTCCTTTCTAGGGCTGTATTCATGTATGGCTCGAGCGACTAACTCTTTACCGGTCCCGGATTCACCTGTGATCAAGGCACTTATATCTGTGGGAGCGATACGATGGATAAAAGAAAATATGTTTTGGATTTGAGGACATTCGCCAATAATTGTTCCAAAACTTCCGGAGAGTTGTTTTCTTGATTGGTTGTTTTCTTCAATATATTTCGAGTCTTCAAGAATTCGGTTGACGAGGAGTATTAGGTCTTCTATATCAAAAGGCTTAGAAATATAGTCTTTAGCCCCTAGTTTCATGGCTTGAACTGCGGTAGAGCTGTCAGCGTAAGCTGTTATTATAAGCACCGGGACAAATGGCCAATTGGAGTTGATCAGCTTTAAGAGATCAATGCCGTTTTCACGTCCCAATCTCAGATCAACTATAGCTAGATCAATTTCTTCCTTAGCCATGCGTTGGGTGGCTCCTTTGATGGAGGTAGTTTGAGAAGAACTATGCTGATCTTGAGATAGAGCTATGGACAGGACTTCTTGTATGCTGGGGTCGTCATCGACAATAAGGATATGGGCCATATATCTGTTTACCTATTTGGGTTTAGTCTTTCAGACCGAATTCATCTATAATATTCTCAGGAATGCTTGTAAAATAGGCACTTTTGCCAGTTTCCAATGTTCCAAACATATCAAAAAAGCCTAGAGCCTGAGCAGGATTGGTAGTCATCCATTTAATCACTTGATAGAGGGTTATTGAGTTCTTCCATTGACTAAGCATATATCTGGCTTCGTTCCAGAGATTGAGATCTACATTTGAACAAAGCCCGTCAGTACAAAGGCAAATTTGCAAATCATTCTCTTTGAATTTTTCCCAAGGGGCTCTGCCAACACCAATAAAGGCATTGCTCCTGGGACAAAGGCAAACAAAGACACATCTTTTTTTCAGTATTTCAATATCATTATCATTTGTCTGTACGCAATGGACAGCCAGGGTTCCTTTATCTAGTATACCCAGCTGATCGGCGTAGGCAACAGGAGAAATGCCCGGGGGGATAAAATTTTCAGGCAAAACAAGATGTTTCATGAGTTCAGTGAATTCACCTCTGCCGGTAGTTAAGAGCTCCACTTCTCCAGGGTGTTCTGACAAATGGATGCTGAATGGCCGTTTATTAAGTGTGGTCCAGGATTTTAAGACCTGTAATGTGTGAGGGTGTGTGGAATAGAGAGCATGTCCAGCGGCACTGATAATGTGATCTTGATTGGGACGGATCTTTTTAGGCCATTTGGGCTTGTCTGTCTGAGGTTTTTTAAATCCAAGGAATTCAATAAAAAGCCTGTAGTGCAATGTTTGAGAATTCAGGGTTTGGTAGATAGTTAAGGGTTTGTGTCCACTTATATCCCCAATGCAAATCGAACCCGAGTCTATAATTTCAGTTACAGCCCGGTCCAAAGTCTTTTTGTCTATGCCCTTTAGCGGGAGGTATATAAGGCTCTTGACCCATGTTTCAAATCCAGCACCCATAATTGGTCGGCCATGGAGATGACTCAATTCTAAGTGAGTGTGAGCATTAATAAGACCGGGAATGACTATTTTAGATTCTAATTCAGTAACAGGCGTCTGCCCAAGGTGGATTTTAAGATGTCTATAATGGCCAATGTCCTGTATAGTGTTGTCTCTGGTAACTATAAGACCATCCTCAATTGGATCCATGTCTGGTTGCATGGTCCATATTGTCTTGGCTCTATAGGCTCGAAGATTGGGCGATTGAGATGTATTTCCATGCATATTAAGTGGTAGATAGTTATAATTTTATTTTCAAATTATC
Organism: uncultured Desulfohalobiaceae bacterium; assembly: GCA_964446205.1. Lineage (GTDB taxonomy): Bacteria > Desulfobacterota > Desulfovibrionia > Desulfovibrionales > Desulfothermaceae > CAYUNZ01. Next base: position 6,986 of record CAYUNZ010000034.1, read on the forward strand.
AAAGTTTACTGAGGTTTTCACATTCTATTCTTTTTTTATAATACTTTGTTGTCTAAGGCAAATTACCTCAGGAGAGCTTTTGTAACATAAAGTAAGATCTATCCCAAAATTGCACATTTTGTGGATCTATGCCAATATTTTTGTATCGTTGGAGATAATTTTTTTTATAACCCCATATTTCACCTTGATATTTTTCTGGCAACATAAGTCTTTTTTTAGCATTGCCCATTATTAAAGAGTGAGTCAAGAGGATATAAAAAAGTATTCGGCTCCTTACCATGAGTCCGAGTGAGGGGTGCCAAGGTCCTGCTAAGAGATTAGTCAACATCTCTTGTTCCGGGTGCAGTCCGATTCGAATAACTGGTATTTTCTGACGCCAAAGTTTGAGTATACCTCGGCTGAGGCCTTTTATGGTCAGATGTAAGCTCCAAGGATGGTAGCTGCCCTCAAACCACGTTTTAGCTAGAGGTGTTCCTTTAAGCAAAAGACATGGATAAATGCGGACAATTTGAGGATGCAGGCTGCAGGTTGTTTGAATATCGTCTATCCATTCTTTGGGTGAATGTTGGGGCAGTCCTGGTAAGAGCTGAATGCCTAAATCTAACTCAGAATCCAAAACTGTTCGACAGGCTTGATGAGCCTGAAACTGTGTATAGCCTCTTTTGCTGGCCTTTAGAACATTGTTGGAGAAGGATTGGATACCTAATTCTATCATATCTAATCCAGATTTTCTCAATTGTTCCAAAAGTGGAGGATCAATAAAATCAGGTCTTGTTGAGCAACGGATACTGGTGATCAGTCCTTTTTGACGATAATAATTCCCGAGTTTGAGAAAGGCATTTAGCCATTCATTAGGAAGGGCGGTAAAGGTTCCACCAAAGAATGCAAGTTCGAGTGGGGGCTGTTTGTCTTTAATAGCTTTGTCAAGTGACTCTTTTAGTCTTTGATAGTGGATTGATAGAGGAGCCGGTTTGGAACTTGTCTGTAGATTTTGGGCACAATAGATACATCGTTGAGGGCATCCGGCAAAGGGGAGAAAGACAGGCCAAATACGGGTTTTTTTGTATGGTGGTTCAGGTGGAAAAAAAATGACTTGTTCATTCATAATAATCTAGTTATATTGAGATCTTTAATCAGGATTAAATTTATAGATTTTTGCTTGTCAAATCTTTGTGAATTGTCTACATTACAAAAATGACAAATAAATCTTTGGTTTGAGGTGTAATCTTAAAGAATATACTGGAAAACTCTAATTATTGTCATAAAACAAAACAACGTTTCTAAAAATCTTTCAAAGGGAGGGAGTTATCATGTCTCAGAATACTTTGACCAAGGCTGATATTATTGAAGAGATTTATGATCATTCTGATAAGAATAGGGCAATGGTCAAACAAGAGGTAGAAGATCTTCTAGATATCATGAAAGATGCTATCAAAAGGGATTATTCTCTGCTTATAAGTGGATTTGGTAAATTTGAGGCCTATGACAAAAAGGCACGAAAAGGGAGAAATCCACAGACTGATCAGTCTATTACCCTTAATCCTCGAACAGTTTGCGTCTTTAGATTGTCAAGAAAGTTTAGGGCTGAGTTGAATTCTCAATAATAAAGCAGTTGGGGATTTTCTTTTTCAAACTCAATAGATGATTTTTGGCAGTCTTATAAGAGTGAAAAATCCCGACTTGGACCCGCCAAAATGTTTGATTATCTGAAAGAAATTTTTGGACTCTAGACCCTTTATAACCAGTGTTGATCAGTTTTTGCTTGAGAACTTCGGCTTTTTGGAGGGATAAAAACGATCCAACTTGGATATAATATTCATTTGTCATGTCAACTGGGATTGTAGTTCTGATTTGTACCGGAGCAACACCAGATTTAATCATGCCCAGTTTTTTAGCTGCAACATAGGATAGGTCAATAATCCTTTGGTCTACAAATGGACCTCGGTCATTTATTCGGACAGCGACATTTTTCTGGTTATTAAGATTAGTAACAACTACTTGGCTATTAAAGGGCAAAAAACGGTGTGCAGCTGTTAAAGAGTACATATTGTATTTTTCACCATTGGCAGTTTTTTTCCCATGGAAATTGGGTCCATACCAGGAAGCAATGCCCTGTTGTTTGAAATCCTTAAGATTTCCCTTAGTTTTTTTCTCATAGTCATGAGTAGGTGGCGGGAGTGAATAAAGTGTTTTTTTTGATGTACATCCAGATATGAAGATACAGAAAAGGAAAAGGCTCAGGGTCAAAAAAAGGGTTATGAACTCATTAGTTTTTGACGAGAGTAAAACATATTTTAACTTGTAAATTGTGCACTGCATACAATGCATGTCAAGAAATCTATTTCCTGGTTTTCTAGGTCAGAGTGAAGATGCTTAAAACCGTTTTGGAACTAACCGAAAATGGAAGACTAAATCATTAAGATTGGCTCTTTAGACTAATAATAAAAGCTCTGATAACATTAAACCAAAAAAAGAAGAAATTTACATCTTTTTATTCTTATTTCTTCGCTCAACGGTCAACGTTCTTTTCATGTTAACCTAAATGTCTTACAAGGTTCAATTAAGCATGAAAGAAGAGGTTGTTTACCGTTGACCGTGAACCGCAAGACAAAGGAGTTAAGAAATAAATACTTAATTCTTATTTCTTCGGTCAACGGTTCACGGTTAACGTTCTTTCATGTTAACTATTCATTCTCACTTACTCTGGATAGTTCCTCGGTGTCCTGAGCTTCTTCATAGATCTTAATTAGCTCCTCAAATCTAATATCCGCCCCAAGTATAGCTTGTATGTCATCATTTTGATTTAGAACAGGAGAAGATACTGTTAGGCAGAGTTTTTCAGTGAACATGGAGCGATAGAAATCGGTGACATGGAGCTTGCCTGTAGTGATAGGGACATGATACCATTCTCTATCAGATAAATCCTGACCGATCTGGATATTGGTGTATTTGGGTTTGTCTTCAGGGTGTCCAACCTGCCAAACCATTAGTTTACCGTCTTTATCTGTCAGATAGACATATTGAATAAAGGGATATTTTTCTAGAAGGGTAGACATCTTTGATTTTATTGTCTCTTCACTGGTGTTGGCCTGAATTTCATTACTTAGCTTATACATAATTTTTGAAGCAATATCCCGGGCTGTCATCTTCAAATGGTCGAATTCAGAGATAAAGTATTCAGGTAAATATCTCTTGACTAGGGCGAGCATTTCTTCATGAGAGAAAGAGGTATTACGGCCATTTTCATATTCCTGCATAATTTTGCGATAGATTTTTCCAACAGCCGGGTGACTTTTGCTGACTTGCTCCTCACCTGAGAGTTCAAGATTCAAATTGATCCAATAGGCTACCCCTGCTCGGCCAGATTTGTCTGTGATAGTGATTGGTATTGATCGGCCCAATAGATGTTTGGTATCAAATATATTATAGATTTCTTCATTTTTGGATAAACCATCCACATGGATTCCTGCACTGGTTGCGTTGAAATCCCGACCGACAAAAGGAAAGTTGGGAGGTATCTTATAGTTGAGTTCTTTTTCAAAGTAATCGGCAATCTCAGCAATAATAGGGGTATATGCAGCGTCATCCTGTCCAGTTATGGATATATATTCAATTACCAGGGCCTCTATTGGGGTGTTGCCTGTCCTTTCTCCAAAACCAAGTAAAGTCCCGTTGGCTGCAGAACAACCGTACAACCAAGCGGTAGCCGCATTCACCAAGGCTTTATGAAAGTCATTGTGGCCGTGCCATTCCAGCCATGCACCAGGTACACCTGCAGCATCAGTAAAGGCACGGATTATTTTGGCCACATTTCTAGGTATAGATGCTCCAGGATAGGGTACAGCATAACCAAGTGTGTCACAGAGGCGAATCTTTATAGGTATGCCGCTTTGCTCGGAAAGGTGCATAAGTTTTTGGGCAAAGGGGATGCAGAAACCATAAATATCTGCCCTGGTGATATCTTCAAAGTGACATCTGGGAATAATATTAAATTCCAGAGCTTTTTCAATTACTTCCAAGTAGTCGTTCATGGCCTGCTTTCTATCTTTACCGAGTTTAAGGTAGATATGATAGTCAGAGACAGAGGTCAACATGCCAGTCTCTTTTAGGCCGAAATCTTTGACAATATGTAGATCATCTTTATTACACCTTATCCATCCGGTGATTTCTGGATAAGTGTATTCTTTAGCCAGACAGGCCTCCACAGCCTTTTTATCTTTTTCGGAGTACAAGAAGAATTCACTTTGTCTGATCAGGCCGCTTTGACCCCCTAAAAGATGTAGAAAATCAAAGATTCGACTTATCTGTTCCACTGTATAAGGAGGTCTGGCCTGCTGTCCGTCCCGAAAGGTCGTATCGGTTATAACCATTGGATCAGCAGGTCGTTGCATTATAATGGTGTCATCAAAGTTGATCCGGCTGATCTTTTTGTATGGATAGATGTCCCGGTACAGGTTTGCTTGTTCAGGATTTTGCAAATCCAAAGAGTTATCTGGCTGATTGGCATTTAGTAACATGTAGCTCATAGACTGGACTCCTTAAATTAATATCTGTAGTATATTGAACAAATTTTGGTTTGACTAAAAATAAAAAAACTGCCTAAGCGAAGTACAATTTTTCCTATCTCTTTTTTAATGTTATATCAATATCTTTTTTTTCCTGATATATCATAGGATTTTCAGGATTGATGTCATTTGCTTTGTTTATGGCCGATTGTGCTTTTTTGAGCCATCCTCCCTGTCTGAGGCTCTTGCAGGCATGTATATATAGTTTTTCCGGTTTGTCTTGATACATTGCTTGTAATAGGTCAATATAATGATCCTTGAATACATCTTGGACAATTTGATTTTGATCATAGATAAATCTAGCCAGTAGTGTGTTTTCAGAGTGTTCCGGAAGATAGTAGATGAAAATTTCTAGGCATTGGTTTAGTAAAAAGGAAATTCTATCAATTTCTCTTCTGACGTCTTCTTTGGTTTGCAAGACCAGATGGAAAAGATTCTGTCCAATAAGGCGTTCACCATACTGGAAATTAACGTCTTCTTGGACGGCTCTAAACCAAGGGACATAATTTTGTAATTGGTAGGCATCTTCCTTTAGCTTCATGCATTCATGAAAAATAGAACCTATAGACCAGTCTAAAAAGTGGCCGGCCAGAGATGAGTGCGAGAAAAACCGAAACAGAAGGTGGGCAGTGTCTTTAAGACGCCAAAGTCGTCCTTGATTCATCTCCTGGCCTAATAAGTCTGAGAGGACTTCAAAATTAATTGATCCTGTATTTATGAAATGATCGAACTCAGTAATAAGCTGCTGATAGATCAAACAAAAATTTTTTAGGACATCGGTAACAAACTCGTCTTTTTTGGATTCTAGCCATTTGTTGGGCATGGTTAAAGACCTCATTTGAGAATTGGAAGTTTTTCCTCGCTCACTATTTTCGTTTTGAGGAAAACCAAGCTTACATTCTATATCAGTTTATTGACTTTAGCAATCTCCTGTGATAGGCAGATATAGTTTGTTGCACAGGAGCCTTTATGCTCTTTAAAAATGTTGACAAAGAATATTGGGACAGCCTGTTGAAGGCTAGCTTGATTGGCATCCATATGGTTGCTACGACCTTTATAGGTTTGGCCATTGGATATTTTTTGGATAAATACCTGCATACCGATCCATGGCTGACAATGATTTTCCTCTTTTTAGGTATAGCAGCGGGTTTTAAAAATATGTTTCAAGAAGTGAAGAAGATCCAAAAAAGTGAAGAACGGCGGAATCAAACAAAGAATAAATAGATATTTTGCCAAGCACTGGATAGATCAGTCAGAAATTCTTTGGTTACTTAGATGTCAACTGTTTGTTGTTCTGTTTAGCCTAGCCTTGGTCACATTTTTTGGATCCATGATTCAGTGCTTGTCATTTTTAATTGGTGCCTTATTGTCTTCGTTTAATCTATGTGTCTTGGCCAGGCTTGTACCACAGTTGATATGGATCCAAAAAGGTGCCGTGTTTGCCTTGTTGTTTAGTTTTTATCTCCGTTTGTTGTTTACTGCAGTTATCCTGTTGCTTGCTCTTGTATTCCTGAAACTTTCAGCCTTTTTTTTATTGGCCGGGTTTTCTACGATTCTTGTTACCTTGGTTTTAGGGATTGGGATGTATATTTTTACTTTGAAACACGAGAAGGAGGCTTAGAATAATGGTTGAAGTAGCTCCCCATGTGCTTCTTTTAGAAAAAATGATGGGTCTTTTTGGTCTTGTTCAGGATGGACATAGTCTTATTCCGCCACATATCCTCTATTCCTGGTTGGTGATGTTGATACTGATTGTTCTTGGCTGGTTAGGTACTCGCAAGCTTTCACTGGTTCCGGGTAAGATTCAAAATTTTCTCGAGATTCTTGTAAGTGGGATTGAAGATTTTGTTGTCTCTAATATAGGGGAAAAAGGACGCAGTGTCTTCCCCTTGTTGATGACTCTGTTCATTTTTATATTGTTTTGTAATTTTATTGGTCTTGTCCCAGGTTGTATGGCTCCCACAGCAAATATAAACACCAATGCCTCTATGGCTCTTTGTGTGTTTCTCTTTTATAACTTTATCGGCTTGAAGGAACATGGACCAAAATATATAAAGCATTTCACCGGTCCAATACCATGGTTGATGCCCTTGATGCTGCCTATTGAATTCCTAAGTCATTTGGCTCGTCCACTTTCTCTCACTGTCCGATTGTTTGGTAACATCTTTGGTGAAGAATTGGTTTTATTGCTCTTTTTTATGCTCTTGCCAGTGATCGCTACCTTGCCTATTTATTTCTTATACAGTTTGGCTGATACAATACAGGCCTTTATTTTCTTTATGCTTTCCATGATCTATATGAAAATGTCTTTTGAGGAGGCTCATTGATTGTGTTTAGCTTTAGTCGTAAGGGGGAATGGTCGATCGACCAAAAAATAAATATCACGTTACAGAGGAGGTTAGTGTTTATGCGGAAGCTTTTCTTGATCCTTCTTAGCAGTAGCTTTGTCTTGTTGGCTGCTGGATTTGCCTTTGCAGCCGAACCAACTGTAGTGGAAGGTATTGCCTTTGCTGAAACTGTGCCAGCCGATGTTATTTCCATGATAGCCATAGGATCGGCTATTGGCATGGGATTGGCTGCACTGGGGACCGGTATCGGAATGGGTTTTGGTCTTAAAGGTGCTTGCGAGGGAACAGCCCGTAATCCTGATGTCAGTGGTAAAATCACTGTGACAATGCTTATTGGTTTGGCAATGATCGAGTCATTGGCTATTTATACCTTGGTTGTAGATTTGATCTTGCTTTTTGCTAATCCATATCTTTAATCACTGATATATCTCTTAAAAAGAGGCTCTAATATGTATTAGAGCCTCTTTTTTCGCCCTGTTTGTGAAAAATTTCTCAAGGTGAGTCTGTTAGTGAAAACTGAAAAGATACCCAAAGCAACCATACAACGTATGTCTTTATATGTTCAAGTATTGGAGAATCTCTTGCAAAATGGGCAAGAAATAATTTCTTCAAATAAATTGGCCTATGAGTGTGGAGTAAATCCATCTCAAATAAGAAAAGATCTTGCTTACTTTGGTGAATTCGGTATTCGTGGTTTGGGATATTATGTCTATGATTTACTTCAATCGATCAGACATTTTTTAGGCATAGATAGACGATGGAACTGCGCTTTAGTTGGTGTCGGTAATCTGGGCAGAGCCTTATTACGACACAAACGCTTCCCTGAGAGGGGATTTGTTATTGTTGCTGCATTTGATTGTGATCCATTTAAGATTGGGGAAGTTGTTGGTTATCATGAGATTGTCTGTACTCGAAGACTAAAGGAAAAAGCCCAAGAGTTAAATATTGAGATTGGATTGATTACAACACCACCTGAAAGAGCACAAAGGGCGGCTAATCATATGGTTGAGGCCAATATTAAAGGTATTATCAACTTTGCTCCTTTTCGTATACAGGTTCCATCTGGGGTCTCGGTGGATTATGCTGATTTTTCACATCATCTCATTTCATTGGCCTTTAATGTGACCCAGAGCATAGATGTGAATATGAAGTAGATAATTTGTCCTTATCATCAAGTTAGGGTTGTGCGTGGAAGATATTGTCTTGACGATGATTAAGACAGCATTGTAATGAGCCAGTCAATGTTATTTGTAACTGTTTAGCCCTTTACAACTAATTGGTTCCCATTCGGAAATTTTTGATTTCCGGATATGGAAATAGGACTAAACTATCATTGTTAGCCTTGCCTAACAATTGTTGATCAAGTATACTTTATCTTTCAAACAAGGTTTACAAGGCCAAATTTTTTGGATATTAAAGTTTTATAAATATAATAGGTTAAAATATCTTTCATTTTTCAATTTACCTATATCAAAAATTTTTTAAGGAGGTCTTAATGAAAAAAGAAATACATCCCAAACTGTATAAAACCACTATTAAATGTACATGTGGTTTTGAAATTGAGACAATATCAACCCGAAGTGAAAACATAGAAGTGGAAATATGTTCAAATTGTCATCCTTTTTATACTGGGAAGCAACGCTTTGTTGATACCGCTGGTAGGATTGAAAGGTTTAGAAAAAAATATGGCAATATCGATTTAGAGAAAAGAAAGTGAGATAGTTATTTATCAATAGCTATTTTTTGATTTTACTGTAAAGCTAACTTATCTAAATCAGTTCAAAATTAGTTGGTATAACCACTAAAAGCACCTTCTGCATGGGACCAAACTGATAGGATTTTTTCAGTTTGGTAAAGAAATTACTGAATTTGAGTCGGATATATTAACACGCTGGCAAATAATTTTGCAGATAGGCTCAGTTACATGGAAAGAGGTCAGTTTCCTGCTGAGAAGTAGATATCGATTTTTATAGCTGCTAGTTGTCAATTGTAAGAAATGAAGTATTCTTCATACCAACTACTTATTTCGTAAATATTTACCAGTTGGTTTTTTAATGAGTTTTGTTTATAAGCTACTCTGCGGAGTTTGATGTCTTGGTTATGAGAAATATTTTTGCCAAATTGGACGAAATCGAAAAGGAGTTTGAGGATATTGAGTATCAATTGAGTAATCCTGAAACCTATCAAGATCAGGAAAAATATGGTCAATTGGCAAAAAAACACTCAGATCTTTTTCAACTGATACAAACTTATAGACAATATAAAGAAGTTTATCAAGAGCTACAAGACAATAAAGAGCTGTTAAGTGATCCTGATACTTCTATCAAAGACTTGGCTAGGTCTGAGATCGATCAAATACAAAGACATCTTCACCAACTTGAAAATGATTTGCACTACTTGATGATCCCAAGTGATCCGATGGATGAAAAGTCTGTAATTATGGAGATTCGGGCTGGAACAGGTGGTGAGGAAGCAGCCCTTTTTGTTGCAGATTTGCTTCGTATGTATACACGTTTTGCCGAAAAGTACGGTTGGAAAGTTGAGCTTATGAGTGTGCACTATTCAGGCAGTGGTGGAATTAAGGAAGTCATTTGTTCAGTTTCAGGTGAAAAGGTTTATAAGAAATTAAAGTATGAATCCGGCGTACATCGGGTTCAAAGAGTACCGACAACTGAGTCTCAAGGGAGGATACATACCTCAGCGGTTACAGTAGCAATTTTACCCGAGGCTGAAGAGGTTGATGTAGATATTGATCCAAATGAATTACGGGTTGATGTCTTTCGTTCGTCAGGACCTGGTGGACAAAGTGTCAACACTACTGATTCAGCCGTTAGGGTTACTCATATCCCAACTGGCATAGTTGTTAGTTGTCAGGATGAAAAGTCACAACACAAAAATAGAGCTAAGGCTATGAAAGTCTTGCGTTCTCGGCTTCTTAGGCTTAAACAAGAACAGGCCAAGCAGGAACAGGACCGAAACCGTAGGGAGCAAGTAGGTAGTGGGGATCGCTCAGAACGTATACGTACCTATAACTTTCCTCAAAGTAGAATGACCGATCATCGTATAAATTTGAACAGTTATAACCTTGAGTCAATAATGGCCGGTGAAATCGAGGAGACTATAGATGCCTTGGATCAGCATTTTAAAACAGAGTCACTATAGTTTTTGAATTGAGATATTTAATCTTGTTAGTTATTGGATAAAAATAAATGCGTTAGGGAAATGTTTAGGAAATAAAGATAATTTTGATTATATGTGAATAAAAAACTTTTTTATGTCCTTAGAACTGTAAGTGATCGGCTTCGAAGATCTAAAGTTCATGCTCCCCGCCTGACTACTGAATTGATTATTGCCCATGCCTTGAATATATCCCGTCTGGATGTTTTGACCTCTCCATATCGTGCTCTGACTCCTTTTGAATATATCCAGATAGAAGCACTTTTGCAAAGAAGGATTCGTGGTGAACCACTTGCTTATATAATTAGTAGGCGAGATTTTTACGGTTGTGAACTTTTAGTTTCACCAGATGTACTCATACCAAGACCTGAAAGTGAAAAAATAATAGAACAAGCTCTTTGTCGTTTCTCGTCAGAAGATGAATTTTTATATTTAGATATCTGTACTGGATGTGGGAATTTGGCAGTGGCTTTAGCTATGGAGTTCCCTAATGCAAAGGGCTTGGCCTCTGATCTTAGCTCTAAGGCCCTTAAAATCGCCTATAAAAATCTTTTTCTTTATAATCTTAACACCAGGGTTCAGTTGCTTCAAGGTCATCTTGGTCTTTGTTTTAAGGCAGAGTCTATTGATCTAATTGTTGCCAATCCACCATACCTTTCAAAAGATGAAATTCAATCTATTCCTTTTGAAGTCAAGGGTTATGAGCCAATGATGGCTCTTGATGGGGGTGTATTAGGTTATGAAAAGCCGCTAGAATTGCTTGAGCAATGTCATAGGTTACTTAAACCAGGTGGAATGGTCATAATGGAAGTAGGTGGACTGCACTTGAACCGCTTCAAAGAGATAGTTCATTTACAACAAGAACTATGGCAAAAAACAATATTTTATAGGGATAATCAAGGATATGATCGTATCCTGCTAGCTGAAAAATGTGACTTTAAAACAGCACGGAATTGTAAAAAAACTACACCTATAAAGATAGCTAAAAAAACTAAACAATAAAACAAGATAATTAAATGAATGAATAACAATGGTATGGAAATTGCATATATAAGCTAATGTAAAGAACGCGGTCAGTGTAGGAAAGGTATGTCTTTAGGACCTGTGCTCGGAGGGCGGATATGAATCAGTATACAATTGAAAAGGCAGTCAGCTGTGCAGGGATCGGTCTTCATGGTGGTCAAAAGGTTCACTTATGTTTTCACCCAGCTCAAATAGATACAGGAATACTTTTTTTACGTTATCATGGTAATGAGAAACAATATATTAAGGTCTGTCCTCAACATGTAGTTGATACCCAGTTTTCAACAACAATTGGTGTTGATGGAATCAATATAAGTACTGTAGAACATGTTCTGGCAGCAGTCAGAGGATTGGGAATCGATAATCTTATTATTGAGGTTGATGGTGATGAAGTCCCTATTCTTGATGGTAGTTCTGTGTCTTTTGTCTATCTTCTAAGGCAGGCAGGTGTTCAAAAACAAAAAATGCCTAAGAGGGTATTGTCGTGTGTTCGTAAATTAAGTTTTGAAGATGGTGAAAGACGAATTGTTTTATCCCCATATAATGGTTTACGTATTAGGTATCACATTGAGTTTTCACATCCTATGATTGGCCAACAACATTTTGATTATGTTGCTCATCCTGAAGAATTTGTTCGTTCTCTATCAAGGGCAAGGACATTTGGCTTTATGCATGATATTGAAATGTTGCATCAAAGCGGCTTGATTCAAGGCGGATCATTAGAAAACGCCTTGGTTTTTGATGAGTCTGGTGTTGTTAACTCAGATGGATTGCGGTTTTCAGATGAGCCTGTACGGCATAAGCTATTGGATTTTATCGGGGACATAGGCATCTATTCAGATAATCTATTGGGCTGCTTTGATGTCTGGTGTTCGGGGCACGGTTTCAATAATCGGTTTTTGCGATATCTGGAAGCCAATGCGCACATCTATTTGAAGCCTGTTCAAGGTAAGGTCAAGAAGGTAAATGAAAATATTAAACAAGAACAATGGGCTATACCTGCTTTTTTTTAAAAAATATAAATATAAATCGTTAGTGATTTGAAAAGGGCAGCTTTTTCACTATTAAAAGTGCAAATCGCTGCCCTTTTAACTAGTATTCATCCGGAAACTGCCCTTTTTCTGTTTGGCTGCGTCAGTCTGCAAAATTATTCGTCAACGTATTAAGATACGCCTCCTCATAATTTCTTGATTTCCTTGCCAAACGAAAAAAAATCTAGTTTCCGAATTGAAAACTTGTTATTTTTATATCCGGAAATCAAAACTTCCGGATGGAAACTAACTAACTTTCAGATTACATATTATTTAACTGAGCTTGACCGTTCTGAAACTGATGATACAAATATTAATAAATATAAAAAACAACCTATCAAACTAATCACGAAAGTGTAAAGTAATTTTGAAACACGCCGTGTAACCCCTTTTTTCAATGTAAGAAAATAGGATAATATAAAATAAAAAAAATTTATGGTTGCATTTAGTGGAAAAATTTGATAAATCTTTTCTCTTATCGGGCTGGCGTAGCTCAATTGGCAGAGCAGCTGATTTGTAATCAGCAGGTTGCGGGTTCGAGTCCCATCGCCAGCTCCAGGTTTACTGGAGGGGTACCCAAGTGGCCAAAGGGAGCAGACTGTAAATCTGCCGGCGTAAGCCTTCGGAGGTTCGAATCCTCCCTCCTCCATATTATAAAATATACACTTGCGGGAATAGCTCAATTTGGCTAGAGCACCAGCCTTCCAAGCTGGGGGTTGCGGGTTCGATTCCCGTTTCCCGCTCCATAAAGGCCTACCTTAAGCCCACGTAGCTCAGGCGGTGGAGCACTTCCTTGGTAAGGAAGAGGTCACCGGTTCAA
>CAYUNZ010000035.1:0-19747 GCA_964446205.1 uncultured Desulfohalobiaceae bacterium
TAATTTTGCAGACTGACGCAGCCAAACGGAAAAAGGGCAGTTTCCGGATGAAAACGAGATAAATAAAGGAAATTTTGTATGCCATTTCAGGAATCAGGTTCTATTCTGAGCTCATTAGATGGATGGAGACGTACACATCATTGTGCAGATTTGAGTCAGGATAATTTGAGTCAAGAAGTATGTCTTATGGGATGGGTTCAATACCGGCGTGATCATGGGGGACTTATCTTTATAGATCTAAGGGACAGAGAGGGCTTGACCCAGATTGTTTTTTCCCCTGAGTATAATCAAAAAGCTCATGAGGAGGCCCATTGTCTTCGCTCAGAGTATGTATTGGCTTTAAAGGGCATGGTTAGAAGGCGACCAGAGGGAATGGAGAATCCAAAGTTGCCTACCGGCCATATCGAGGTTGTTGTCCTAAAGTGGAAGCTGTTGAATACCTCCAAGACACCCCCCTTTCTTATTGAAGACAGAATCGATGTCTCAGAGAATCTGCGACTCCAATACAGATACTTGGACATTAGACGTCATACCCTGGGAAATAATTTGAAATTGAGGCATAAAGTTGCCCAAAGTGTCAGAAATTTTTTGAATGAACAGAGTTTTTATGAGCTCGAGACCCCAGTTTTGACCAAAAGTACTCCGGAAGGGGCCCGGGACTTTATTGTCCCTAGCCGTTTGAATAAAGGGGAATTTTTTGCCTTGCCCCAAAGTCCCCAACTCTTCAAACAGCTGTTGATGGTAGGAGGATTGGAGCGCTATTATCAGATTGTTCACTGTTTCCGGGACGAGGATTTGCGGGCTGATAGGCAACCTGAGTTTACCCAGATAGACTTGGAGCTTTCATTTACTGAAGAAGAGGAGATAATGGAGTTGACCGAAGGCATGATTGCCCGGATGGTTTATGATACATTGGGCATAACTCTTGATCGTCCCTTCAAGAGAATGACCTATGATCAGGCTATAGAGAAATATGGCTCGGATCGTCCGGATACCAGATTTGATCTTCACTTAACGGAAGTTACTGATATTGTTAAAAACTCTGGCTTTCGACTTTTTGCCAAGGCCAAATTGGTCAAGGCCATGCGTGTTCCCCAAGGGGCTATATTGACACGTAAGGAGATTGATGACCTTACAGAATATGTTAAAGTATTTGGGGCACAGGGGCTGGCTTGGATAAAGATTAAAGAATCTGAATGGCAGTCTCCAATTGCCAAGTTCCTGAGTGAGGAGGAGAAATCAGGACTACAAGAGCGCTTAGAGCTGACGTCTGGGGACATTGTTTTTTTTCAGGCTGGTTCCCCAAACGTGGTCAATGATGCTCTGGGTAATTTGCGGATCAAACTTGGGGAACGATTCGAACTGATTCCCGCGAATATCTTTCATTTTTCTTGGATTACCGACTTTCCCCTCCTGGAATGGGATAAGGAGGAAAAACGTTGGATGGCTTGTCACCATCCCTTCACCTCCCCAAAAGAGGAGCACATTGATCTTCTGGAATCAAATCCTGAAAAAGTTCAGGCCAGGGCTTACGATTTGGTGGTTAACGGCCATGAGATTGGTGGAGGTTCTATTCGTATACATAGGCCAGAACTACAATCTAAGATGTTCGAAAGACTGGGGATCGAGGCTAAAGAGGCCCAGGAGAAATTTGGTTTTTTGCTGGAAGCCCTCCAGTATGGGGCTCCTCCACATGGGGGTATTGCATTTGGCTTTGACCGTATTATTATGATTTTGTCAGGGGCAAAATCAATCCGTGAGGTCATAGCTTTCCCAAAGACTCAAAAAGGGACCTGTCTTTTGACTGAAGCCCCGACAAAATTGTCCAATAAGCAACTAAGGGAATTGGGAATCCGTTTGCATGACGGTAATAAAGGAGGTTGAAATGGTTCGCAGGATTACTGTTTATCCTGAGCCGATTCTGCTCCAGCCAACTCGGGAGGTTGAATCTGTTGGTCAGGAAGTCAGAACTGTTGCCCGTGATATGGCCGAGACAATGTATGAAAATAAGGGTATAGGATTGGCTGCTCCACAGATAAATCTGGATTTGAAGGTAATAACTGTTGATACTAGTGGACCAGACAAGAGGCAGTCTTTGATTACCTTAATAAATCCGTGTATACTTAGCCGAGAGGGGCAGGTAGAGAATGAGGAAGCCTGTCTAAGTCTACCTTATTTTTCGGGTAAGATCCAAAGAAGTGAGAAGATCGTTGTCCAGGGATTAAATATAGAAGGCCAGGAAGAGAGTTTTGAGGCCAAGGGACTTGACTCCATTTGCTTACAACATGAAATTGATCATTTGCATGGGGTCCTTCTTCTTGATCATGTCAGCCGTTTGAAAAGAAATTTGTACGAGAAAAAAATCAGAAAATGGTTCAAGAAGTCCGCAACGACCCACTCCGAATAGTTTTTCTGGGTACTCCCGGCTTTGCTGCAACTGTCCTCAGGAGCCTATATGATTGGCCAAAGGCCAGAATAACTGCGGTTGTCTGTCAACCAGACCGACCTGCCGGTAGGGGATGCAAGCTGCTCCCTCCGGCTGTTAAGGATTTGGCTATAGAGTATGATATCCCTGTCTTCCAGCCGGATGGTCTTAATCAAAAAGACTGGTCAAAAATTGCTTCTCTCAATCCGGATATATTTGTCGTAACTGCCTTTGGCCTGATTGTGCCCTTGGAAATAATTCAGACTGCTCCTTTAGGAGCTATCAATGTCCATGCCTCATTATTGCCTAAATATAGAGGTGCTGCCCCGATTCAGCGGGCTTTACAGGCTGGGGAAAAGGTGACCGGGATAACTATTATGCAGATGGATGAAGGCATGGATACCGGGGACATACTTTTACAGAGATCCTTGGCCATTGGGATAGATGATACTGCAGCTTCTCTGCATGATCAGCTAGCTGAGATGGGAGGCAATCTCCTTGTTAGTTCCTTGCAGAATATCTTTGAAGGTACTTATATCTGTATCCCCCAGGATGAGAAACTGGCCAGTTATGCGCCCAAGCTAAAGAAAAAGGAAGGACGGATAGATTGGAACCAGCCTGCTATTCAGGTCCATAACCACATCCGGGCCATGCATCCCTGGCCAGGGGCTTTTTTTGATTGGCAAAGGACCAGTGACAGTCACCCCTTACGACTACAGATTTATCCAGGACAAATTGGTCTGGAAAATAAAAGGGAGGTCAGCCCAGGTACTATTGATGGTTGGCAGGGGCATTTCCTGTATATTGCCTGTGCCGATCGGTATTACCTGACCCCAAGGATCAAGCCTGCCTCTGGAAAAGAAATAACCGGGCCACAATTTTATCATGGCTACCTTTCTTGAATAAAGGTCAAAGTCTGGATTGATTCAAAACAAGGGCCTTATTACAAGCCTTATGTCAACACAAGACACCACCACCCTATCAGACACTTATCAGGAAGGCTCTTTTAGGGACCAAACTGAAGAAATTGCATATTCCCGGATTGAAGAGGATATAGAACGTTCCTTTGTAGCTAGAAAACGTTTGTTTATCGGTCTTCTGAGTGGGACTTCCCTACTTGTCCTGGTTTTTTTGTTCGTCTTCTGGCTAATCCCTTATATAGGTCTTAGAAATATTCATCCCCTGGCACCATGGGTACTGGGTGGCATTGTCCTTAGTCTTGGTTTCCTGGTTGTATGGTCTTCATGTTCTCTGGTTATGAATATTTTGATCAAACGGCCTGTCCTGTTTTCCGGAAATTTGCGAGGTTTGACCATCAAACTCTTTCTGCCTCTTATGACCACAGTTGGCAGCCTTGTCGGAGTTTCCAAGGAAAAGGTCAGGGCCTCATTTATCCGGATCAACAATGACATGGTTCAGGCTGGGGATAGGCTGTATAATCCGGAAGAAATTCTTCTTTTGATGCCCCACTGCCTTCAAAACAGTAGGTGTAAATTTCGTCTGACTTATAATATCTATAATTGCAAACGTTGTGGTGAATGTCCTATTGCCGGTTTGCTCAACCTAAGTGACAGATACAATGTCCATATCGCTATAGCCACTGGTGGGACTATTGCCAGGCGTATAGTGGTCCAGAAAAAGCCTAAACTGATTATTGCCGTGGCCTGTGAGAGGGATCTCTCCTCTGGGATTCAAGATACCTACCCCCTGCCTGTTTATGGGATTCTAAACGAACGCCCCCATGGACCTTGCTTGGATACCTATGTGGCTTTAGACCATGTTGAATGGGCACTTCGAAAATTCCTGCCTCAAGATAGCAAATAATTTCAAGAATCCATCCATGTCGACTAAGCCGAAAAATCTCCTCCAGGCCAGGCAATTTATTGTTCAGGTTTTGATCAAGACCTTACAAGGCTATGATCTTCAATTTGTTCTGAATCAGGCTTTGTCTGGAGATGTTTTGCAGGCCAGAGATGCCAGACTTGTTACCCAGATCTGTTATGGATATCTTCGCTATAAAGGATGGATAGATTTTGTCTTGTCCAGGCTTGTAATCTCAAAAAAACGAAAGGATTTGCCTTTTAGGCTTTTTTTGTATTTGGGTTTAGGTATATATGAACTCTTCTTTCTGGATAAGGTCCCACAGTATGCCACTGTCAATTGGTATGTTGAGGCTGTCAAAAGACAGCTGTCTCCCAGGCATGCAGGTTTAACCAATGCTGTCCTGCGTTCTGCTGCCCGTAGGCAGAAGGAGATACTTAGTCAGGAATTCTTTCGATATGATTCTCCTTCAGAAGTTTGTTTTTTAAGCAGGTATTTCTCCTGCCCCCAATGGATTGTTACCTTGTGGCTAGACTCTTACGGCTATTTTGTATGCAGGTACCTTTTAGAAAGTTCACTTCAACCCCCTTGTCTGGGATTACGTATCAACCTGACCTTTCCGGAATCAACGACACTGAGGCAGAGCCTAAACTCATCAAGACAGAGATTGATGTCTCTGGGAGGTGAGCATTTATTTGTCTTTGACAAATCGCCGCTAAAGGGGCTCTTTTCTTTGGAAGAACAAGGTCTAATCAGTCGACAGAGCCCTTGGTCATTCCAGGGTCTGCTTCAAGGCCAGCCTAAGTCATGGCCGCTTCCGGTTTGGGATGCTTGTGCAGGGCATGGTGGCAAGACCGGGGCATTAATGGAGATGGGGCTTTCCTCGATTTGGGCCAGCGATCTCAGTTGGAACAAGGTCAAGCTTTGTCAACAGGAACTTCATAGATTGGCTTTACCCTCAATTCCTGCTTTTGTTACTGATCTTAGGCAGAATATGTTTGCTTTTCATAGATCTCCAGGAACAGTCTTGCTAGATGTCCCTTGTACAGGGCTTGGTGTTTTGAGCCGTAGACCGGATATAAAGTGGAAACGCGATTACCATGATATTGAACGTCTGAAAAATATCCAGTCTCAAATGCTAAGGCAAAGCCTGAACAGGGTGGCGGCCGGGGGTAAGATTATATATATGACCTGTACTCTAAACCCAGGTGAGAACCAGGAACAGATACAGGGCCTATTGGAGGAGAGGCCCGGAGTACTCGACTTGGAATTTGAATGGACCTCACCCTTTGTCTCTCCGGTCAATGAATTTTTCTATATGGCGGTTTTACTGGTTTCCAGATAAATGATTATACCAAAAATTAAAGTATTGTGCTGGATTAGGAGATTTGAAATTAGTTTAGATAGTGATCTCGGGATAAGCAGAGGTATAAGGAAAGAGATTGGCTGGATACATGGGTGGTGGAGCGGGTAAGAACGAGAGGCAAGATTGGATGAAAGAAACAGGGTTGAAGCAAAATCCTGATCTGCAAAATTCTCTCAAGCTTTGTGATTTTTGTAAAGGCCTGATAGCTTGGACAGAAGGAGTATTTTAAGACAGAGGATTTATCATTCGGAGCAATAAGTATGAATATGGGTCAGTCACACCTGGACAAACTCCTGGCAATTTTGCCGAAAGAGAATTTGCTGTTTCCATGTATTAAAGATCTTGTATCCAATGGAGTTTCTTCAAGATATTTTCAGGAAGAGCTTTCAGGACCAAACAGGCAAGATATAACCCAGTTTTTGGTCAAGTGGTTTTTGTATCTGGATATAGACCAGGAGACTTGCCTCCAATGGATGATTCCTTTTTGTCAAGAAGTTTTGTCATGGATGTCCTCAAGTTCTCCTTCCCAGATCCGTCACAGTACAAAATCAAATGTCAAATATATCTATAAAAACTGTGTTTCTTTTGAGTGTCAATGCGAAGGAAACATCCTGTATGCCGAGTGCCGGACTGATTGTCCTGTTTATGAGAAGATGAAGAAGAAGTTGACTACTAAAAAGAAAGAGGACGACAGGCAAAACTACTTTGAGAATCCAGCAGTGGAGATACCGGACGAGAATAAGGTTGAACCAGTCAAAAATAAATTTAAGGATCAATTCCAAGAAGGGCTTGTCTTTGCTCAGGAAAAGATGTCCAAAGGTGGTTCAAAGAAAAGGGTGGCTCAGTTGATGAATAACAAAGGTTACAAGACTAGAACCGGTAAGAGGTGGACAGCCTCAACATTAAGCAATGAGATCAATAAAATAAAGAAAGAATAAAGGATTAGGATGGAGTTTTTCGTAATTCTTCGGTCAACGGTTAACGGTGAACGGTCAACGTAAAGTAGCTAATATAGCAATTGCACAGCTCTAAATTTCTTTAAAGAGGAAGAAATATGCAGGTTGAGTTAGAACCCAAAAGGACCAAATATGTTGAACCAAGCCCGTTTGTTCATCAGACAGCATTTTGGGGCCGGTTGAAGAAGCAGCTTGGCTTTGAAGCCAGGGCTTTTGATATAGTTACTGACCATCTGGATTATGGTTATGAATATGATGATCTTGATCCTTTTGAAGAAAATAATTGCCGAGATGCTAATACGTGCCGGGACATGCTGGTTGTGCTTCGCTCACTTGGTCCAGATGTGGAGATGGCCTATGTCCCCTTTGGTCCTGAGTTGCTCCCGGATCAGGAGAATCGTGGGCCCTGGCTAGAGCAGTTATCAGAACAGCTCCATCACTATCTACCTAAAACTTGTGCTGTAATACGATATGATCTCCCTTGGCAGACACCATGGCTTGATGATCAAAGTTGTTATTCTCAAGACAATATCTGGCTGGGCAAGCCAAAAACATGGGTCCGTGAGATGCGCATGAACTTTGATACCAAGCGTTGGAACCTGTACAAGGCCCCCACGGATTTACTCCCGATAAACACGGTTATTTTGGATTTAAGCCTGGATCAGGATCTGATCCTGAAGCAAATGAAACCAAAGACGCGTTACAATATACGCCTGGCCGGACGAAAAGGTGTGCGAGTCAGGGAAGCCGGGATAGCAGAGCTGCCTGTGTGGTATGAACTTTATTGCCGAACTGCTAAGAGGCATAATATGCTTTTAAATGATATCGACTATTTCAGATCTGTTCTCGAGATAAGGGCCAAGGATTCAAATTCTCCGGCCAGGGTCAGTCTGTTGCTGGCTGAAGTGGAAGAAAGAGTTGTCGCCGGGATGATGATGGCCATCTCCGGTCCCAGGGCCACCTATTTGTATGGGGCCTCATCATTCAGATCTCGGAATTTTATGGCCCCTTATGCCCTCCAATGGGAGGCTATAAAAAAGGCACAAAAGGCAGGGTGTATCGAATATGATCTTTTTGGGATCTCACCTAATCCGGACCAGAATCACCCCATGTATGGTCTTTACCGATTCAAAACCGGATTTGGGGGGGATATAGTCCGTCGTCAGGGTTGTTGGGATTATCCAATTAATTATTCCCAATATGAGCAGTATCGGTCATCTGAAATTAATGGGCCTGCCTTTGTCGGATAGAGATATAGTATCTCTGTAATCACCATCATTTAATCTTGCCGCAGGGGATATTTTGAGTCGACTAAAAATTGACATTGCGTTGAAGATTACCTATTAATCCATATGCCCTGAAGGGTACAACGAAGCTTGAAAAGAACATAAACTCATGGGGGTTTTAGGAGTCTTTTGTAGTTGACTGTATTAGATTTTAAGTGGCTTTTGCTGTAATTAGTTCCCATCCGGAAATTTTTGATACCCGGATATGGAAATAACAAGTTTTCAATTCGGAAACTAGATTTTTTTCGTTTGGCAAGGAAATCAAGAAATTATGAAAAGGCGTATCTTAATACGTTGACGAAGAATTTTGAAGATTGACGCAGTCAAACAGAAAAAGGGCAGTTTCCGGATGAAAACTAACTATCTGAGCAAACAGATAAGTGTATGTTAAAAATATGAAAGCGATTATTTTAAGTGCAGGTCAAGGCCGCCGCCTTTTACCTCTGACCAAAGATATCCCCAAATGCATGCTGCCTGTTCAAGGCTATCCCATGCTTGAATGGCAGATATCTTCCCTGCTAAGAAAAGGTATTCAGGACATAACTGTTGTTGTCGGGTTTCAAGCTAGTTGTGTAGAGGATCATCTTAGGAAGACCTTTGATTCTTCAAAAGTGACAACTCGTTACAATCCTTTCTATGCAGTTTCTGATAATTTGGCCTCCTGTTGGATAGCCCGTTGTGATATGGATGAAGATTTTATTTTGTTAAATGGGGATACTCTTTTCGAAGACAATATTTTGGAACGGGTTTTGTCTTGCGAGACTCATCCTTTGTTAGTCACTATCGACAAGAAGGGATGTTATGATGCTGATGATATGAAAGTGGTTGATGAGAATGGACTTCTCATTCAGGTCGGGAAAAATATCCCTTTGGATCTGGTAACAGGAGAATCCATCGGACTGCATGTCTTTCGCAACCAGGGCCCTTTATTTTTTTGCCAAACAGTGGAAAGGATGATTCGTTATCCTGAAGCTCTCGGTCATTGGTATCTTTCTGTTATTGACAATCTGTCAGGGTCTGTCCCTGTTGGAGTCTGCAGCATTGAAGGGATGCAATGGCTGGAGGTAGATTATCCGGAAGATCTGGAAAGAGCAGATAGGGAGCTTGTATTTTATCAGGCCCAACAAATTGATCCTATATAATCGCTATTAGCTATCGATAATAACAATTTTTGTCTGTGTGTTGAGCAATTGATTCGATTAGACGCCAGTCATCGATAGAATCAATATCTAAGGCGGCTTCTGCAAACGGCAAGACAATAATGATCGCCTTAACCCCCATTTGTTTTGATACCTGCTTTAAACATTCCTTTGATGTTAGAATACCTAAAAAATAACGAATGGCCAATGATAATCCAAAAATTTGAAGCATTTTCAAGGGGTTCTTTCTCTTGGCCTCGATTTTACGCCAAAAATCAGCCGCTGTTCTTCCTTTGCTGGTCCAGAAGGCAAAAAGATTACAGCTGCAAAAAGCCCCATCCCGCCAGGACCATAGGGTTCTTTTGGTCTGGGGATATGTCTGATAGACTGTATCCTTTGTAGCCATTCCGGCTGAGACATCGTTAGTTGATGAAGCGGTTTGGGCACAGAAGAAGTCGACCATGGAAGGGCTGAGCAGGGCGTGGTCAGAAGTAGTCAACAGGACTGGTTCATCTTCCGGCAGTTGCTGAAGGATATAAGCAGTACTTGTACTCGGGCTGGCTTGGGGCGGGAACCATTCCACACGGCCCTGGTCAATGATATTTTGAAGCTCAGGGCTTTGCTTTATGATCCTCTCTTGAGGGCCGCTTAAGATTACCCGTTTGACGTGCTCGGATTTTTCCAGAGCTTCAATGACCCGGAGGACCATGGGTCGACCATTGACAGGGGCCAATGATTTGCATGGAGTATTTGCCTCCAGGGCTACCTTGTTCTGGCCCGGAGACCTCTCACCGGCTAGTACAATGGCGCTAAACAAAGAAGTGGTCATGAGATTTAAACCTTCAGAACATGCGGGTTAATAGAATGACTGTTTTTGATTACCCAGTATTTGTTTGCCGTAAATACGGTATCTCTTGTAGCTGTTAGCTCCCAAAGCCTGCAAGATGTGTTGCAAACTCTGATTGTCCTCAAGGATCCAGGAAAGTTCCACATCCTTTATCCCAGCTTCTTTAGCAGCGATAGTGGCTGTTTCGATCAGTTGGAAGATCATTTTTGAACCCAAAAGGGTTTGTTGATATTTCTTTCTTATCCCGAAAAGTGGGACTCTTCCTGTTTGGGGTTGGCTTGCAAACAAACGCCACAACAGTTTATGCCAGCCAAAGGGTGTCAAGCGTCCGTTAAGGTCGCAGATGATCTCGTTGATATTGGGCAGCAGGACTATCATAGCCGCTGGTTGACCATCTATATTAGCTATATGGACAAAATTATCTTTGAGAATGTGTTTCATCTGCTTGGCCAGATTTTGAAACTCTTCCCTGGTGAAGGGAACAAAGCCCCAATTGTCCTGCCAGGCGTCATTAAATATATCACGAAGGATATCGGCCTGATGGACCAGATTTTTTTTTCGAACCGGGTGAAGGGACATTCGGTTTGATTTTCTTATCCGGCTGTTTCTGAGCACCTCGGGACGGCTGTAATCAACATTTAGTCTGTAAGCCAAAAGGTCCTTTTGCTTGGTGTATCCGCACTGCTCCAGCCTGGAAGCATAATAGGGCCGGGCATGTCCCATCATAATGCTGGGTGAGGTCTCAAAGCCCTGGATGAGCAAACCGGCCTCGTCATTGATGGACAGGCTCAAGGGACCAAGTACGAGACCTATGCCGTGTTTATATAACCAATCTTCGGCTGTTTGAATCAAGCCTTGGAATGTCTCCTGGTTATCTTCTGCTTCAAGGAGGCCAAAGGAACCACAGCTTCTATTGTATTGCCGAAGACTGAGATTGTCCAATTGGGCACTGATTCGCCCAACCGGTTTGTTACCTCTAAAGGCCAGCCAGAAATTGGCTTCAGCATGTTTGAAGAATGGATTTTTGGAACTAAAATGGTCCAGTCTCTCCATAATAAGCGGTGGGACCCAGACGGGATCAGTTCGATATATCGACCAAGGCAGGGTAATAAAGCGTTTTAATACCGGCCGACTATCTACCTTAACTATCTTTAGTTTGTGTTGACATTCAGTGTCAGGCCTGTTCATAAAAAACAATTATAATCAAATACAATGGGAGTTGAAAAGTTGACATTTTTGGAGGCGCTACTTAGTATATTAAGTTATTTGGATTCAAAGAGTTGAGATGAAATAAAAACTCTTGACGTATAAGTTAAATAGTTCATAGAACTGTCAAAGTAACTCATAAGGCAATTGCAAAGCTCGAAAATTTTAGCCATCAGTGTGGCTCCATAAAGTGTCCAAACAATGCTTTACTTGCTGGGAATAAGGGATAATTATGAATGATGGATTTATGGAAGCGACTTTAACAGGGAGCAGTCTGGATCAATGCAAGAGTGATTTTTCTACTCTGCAAGAGGCTCTAGACAACGCTGCAAAAGGGAATACCGGTATCAATTTTTATGAACGCGGTTATCTGAATAAATCCATAACCTATACCGATCTTCAAGGTCAAGCCATGGAATTGGCCAATAGGTTATATAATCTTGAGTTAGAACGGGGATCTCTGGTAGCTATTATTGCTGATACCCATCCAGATTTCCATCGTTTCTTTTTTGCCTGTCAGTATGCCGGGCTTATTCCTGTTCCTTTGCCTTTTTCTTTGCGACTTGGCTCCAGAAAGGGAAATGTCCAACAACTGAAAAAACTTCTTGAACAAAGCGGGGCCACTCTGGTTATGGCTCCGGAGCATTGTCTTCCCTTATTAGATGAAGTTGTTGATTCAAATCAGATTCTAATGGCTGGTAGTCTGGATACTTTTTCCCAGATTCCGTTGCCATCGCAGGGCAGCCCTCAACCTTTGACTCCTTCTGAACCTGCTTATTTACAATATTCCTCAGGGAGTACACGTGATCCTCACGGTATGATTATCTCCCAGCAGGCTGTCCTGAACAATCTGGCCGGGATACTTGAACATGGTATATGTCTTCGGCAGGATGATCGCTTCCATTCCTGGCTGCCTTTTTATCATGATATGGGACTGGTTGGTTTTGTTTTGGGGTCTATAGTAGCCCAGGTCTCTGTCGACTATCAGAGTCCGCTAGAATTTGCCATGCGCCCGGGGCAATGGCTGTCATTGATGAGTCAGAACCAGGCCACTATATCCTTTGCCCCTCCTTTTGGATATGAACTGTGTGCCAGACGACTCCGACATAGAGACGTCTCTAAATTCGACCTTAGCTTGTGGCGTATCGCCGGAGTTGGGGCAGAAACCATTCGTCCTGACCCATTAGATAAATTTGCAGAGCTCCTTGCCTCCTGCGGTTTTGATAAAAGGGCATTTACTGCTTGTTATGGATTGGCGGAATGTTCACTGGCAGTTAGCTTTTCTCCTCTAAAGCAGGGAATTTCAGTTGACAGTGTCGATGGGGATACCCTGTCAGAGTCAAATCAGGCCTTACCTGTCCGGTCAAAGAGAAGTCAATCCTGTCGCCAGGTGGCCAGTTTTGTTAACTGTGGTCAAACCTTGCCTGGCTTGGAGGTTCAAGTTCGGGACTGTGAAGGCAGTGTTTTGCCGGATAGATGCTGCGGTAGACTCTTTGTCCGCGGAAAAAGCTTAATGAACGGCTATTACAACAGGCCTGAGGAAACCAAAAGGGTCTTTGACCAGGACGGATGGTTGAATACAGGGGACGTTGGTTACAAAGCCGGGGAGAGTATTTTTATTACCGGACGGGAAACAGATATGATTTTGATCAACGGCCGCAATATCTGGCCCCATGACTTAGAAGCAATTGCAGAGAGACAACATGGTATCAGTCCTAATGACACTCTGGCCTTTTCAGTGTCTGATGCCGAAGGTAGGGAAACAGCCGTCATAGTTGTTCAGGTCAGGACATCCGATATCTCCTTTCATGAAGATATCAAAAAAGATATCGGGCAAGGTATCCTTGATGAGTTTGGGATTTCCTGCCTTGTTGACCTCGTCCCCCCTCACACTCTACCTCGGACATCTTCAGGCAAGCCCTCCAGGGTCAAGGCCCGCCAGCAATTCCTTGAAAGGAGCAAACAAAAAGGCACTGAAATGTTTGAATATTTTTATCCGTCTAAAAACAGTCTTAGTAAGACAGAGAATCGGTGTTTTCAATGAGTCATCTTGTTGCCTTGACCGGCTCCACCGGTTTTATTGGCAGCGAGATAGCTAGGCAGTTGAAGGGTTCTAATTATCTAGTGCGTGCCCTTGTTCGCCCGGAATCAGTGCACAAGGTGCCCAGCGGATGTCTTGATGAAATCATCCAAGGCAATGTCAATAATATTTCCGACTTAGAAGATTTGGTCCAGGATGCAACTGCTGTCATTCATTGTGCGGGATTGGTTAGGGCTGTATCCGATCAGGCCTTTTTTGATACCAATGCAGAAAGTCTTGACAGTCTGGTTAAGGCTGTCAAAAGATCCAACTCCAAGTCCAAACTATTGTATTTATCCTCTTTGGCCGCTAGAGAGCCTTCTCTTTCCGCATACAGCCATAGCAAGTATCAAGCAGAAAGGAGATTGGCTGAAAAAGCCTATGATCTGCCATGGATGGTCTTGCGTCCACCGGCTGTTTACGGTCCTGGTGACAAAGAGCTTTTGCCCCTGCTGCTTTGGATGAAAAGAGGGCTAGCCCCTGTTTTTGGTAGTCCAGGTAACAGGGTGTCTCTTTTGTATGTCTCTGATCTGGGTGAGGCGGTCCTGTCTTGGCTGAGACAGGATCTGGATCTACAGGGATGTTATGAGTTGCACGACGGTTCACCAAGGGGGTATAGCTGGTTGGAAGTTATAGAGACAGTCTCACGCCTGACCGGGAAACGTATCGTATCTTTCCGGATACCCAAAATGGTGCTCTATCTCTTGGCTTCGGTCAATTCTTGTCTTATGCGCCTGTTAGGCCGGGCACCGATGATGACTCCCGGGAAGGTCAACGAGTTGACTTATCCTAGCTGGGAATGCAGCAATACAAAGATTTGCAGAGTCTTGGATTGGAAGCCAAAGATTACACTGGAAGAAGGTTTGCGTCGGAGTATCGGGACAATGCTGTCCTAGGATATTTGGAAATTGTTTGAAGGCAGGTGATTTATCGGCACTTTTCTAACATGTTAGAATATAAAATCATCGGGGATGGATATGGAGAGTTACGAACAAACCCTTGAGCAAATCTATAAAATCATTCAGCCTTGGATACAAAATTCGATAGAACTAAGTGAGCAGACCGATCTTATTGATGATCTGGGTTTTGATTCTTTAAAGATGATGGAGTTGATCCCGGAGATTGAAGATCAGTGGGATATAGCCATATCCTTGAAAAACTTACCGGATATAAGGAAAATCAAAGATTTGACCCTCCAAATTCAGCAACTGACTGGGGGTAATGAATGAAAATTTTTGATAAATTCGAGACTGTGGCTCAAAGGAGTCGAGAATTGTATCAGCAAGACGGCGGGGTCTACTTCGATACATCTATAGAAGAGATAATCTCACCGACTGAGGCTATTATACAGGGTCGTCGATGTATTCTTTTAGGGACCAACAATTATCTTGGTTTGACCATGGATACCAGATGTGTGGAGGCTGGTTGCCGAGCTTTACAGGAGCAGGGCACGGGAACTACAGGTTCCAGAATGGCCAATGGCAATTATATCTCCCATCAGGACCTGGAATATGAGTTGGCTGATTTTTATGGTTGTCCTGAAGCCATTGTCTTTTCTACCGGTTATTTGGCTGTTTACGGGATTCTGTCCAGCCTGGCCGGTCCGGGTGACAGTATACTTCTGGACGGGGACTGCCATGCCAGTATCTATGACGGTTGTTCCATGAGTGGAGCCAAAGTATTTCGTTTCAGACACAACAGTCCGGATGATCTGGAAAAACGCATTCAACGTCTTTCAAAAGAGACTGGGGATATTTTGATCTGTATAGAGGGAATTTACAGTATGCTTGGGGATAAGGCCCTGATAAAGGATATAGTAAAGGTCAAACAGAGATACGGGGCTTATTTGATTATTGACGAGGCCCACTCTTTGGGTGTTTTGGGGCAAACAGGGCAGGGCCTGGCTGAAGAAGTCGGGCTCCAGGATGAGGTTGATTTCATCATTGGTACATTTAGTAAAAGCCTTGGTTCTATTGGGGGATTTTGCACAAGCCGACATCCTGAGCTCCAGCTGCTGCGCTATTCCAGCCGGGCCTATATCTTTACCGCTTCCCCCTCACCGGCCACGATTGCCTCCACTCGTCAGGCCTTGGAGATCGTTAGTACTGAGCCGGAGTTACGCAGCTCTGTTTGGCAAAATGCAGAGAACCTTTATAGGCGTTTGCAGGCCATGGGATTGAGTTTGGGACCAGAGCCTAGCCCTGTTATTGCGGTTTTGCTCTCCAATAGCCAGCAGGCCCTTGAGCTCTGGCACGGACTTTTACAGCGTGGAGTGTATGTCAATGTTGTTTTCCCTCCGGCGACACCCGATAGAAGACCCCTTTTGCGTTGTAGTGTGAACGCTTGTCACAGTAAAGAGCAATTGGATCATATTTGTTCTGCGTTTGAAGATCTTCAGGATTTGGCCTTGTCCAGTTAGATCCACCAGCATAATAGAGCATAAAGCTTGGACTAAGAAAGAAGAAATCAAGAAGAAAATGAGAATTGCCTATATCTCTTCTGCCGTTATCCCTTCCCGAACTGCCAGCAGTATCCATGTTATGAAGATGTCTCAGGCCTTTGCCCTAAATGGACATAATGTGCTGTTGCTTGTTCCAGATAAAAAGAGAAAAAAGCAGACCAATGTTGATGATATATATGCCTTTTATGGGCTAAAGAAGAGTTTTCAGCTTGTCGATTTGCCCTGGTTATCAATTGGACTGCCTTTCAGGATCAGGAGTCATTTTTTCGGTCGGTTAGCTAGTAGAAAAGCCTATGAGTTCCAGCCTGATCTAGTTTATTGCCGTCATATATATAGTTGTTTTTTTGCTGACCAATTGGGTCTGTCAGTTATCTTGGAGTTGCATTTTCCAATCAGGAGTTCAGATTGGTTGAGTAAGTGGATGTTCAACAAGGTTGTTCAATCTAGGCATCTAAACAGATTGGTGGTTATTACCTATAAGCTGAAAGAATACCTTGAACTTAATTATCCCAAAGCCAAAGGTAAGATTCAGGTGGCTCCTGATGGCGCTGATCCAGTCCCGGATGATATTAAAGGCCTTGATTTGACCGGTCAAACTAAACGATTGCAAGTAGGTTATGTCGGCCATTTATACAGGGGTAAAGGTATGGAGATCATTTCCAGATTGGCCTGGGATTGTGTATGGGCAGACTTCCATGTAGTTGGAGGTAAAGACATCGACATACAGAAAAGCCAAGAAAGGTATAAGGATATAGAGAACCTCATTTTTCACGGCTATCAACCTCATAATTTTATCAGCTCCTATCTCAAGGGCTTTGATGTGGTCCTTCTGCCGAATCTTGACCAAGTGTCCACCAACAAAGGGCGTGACATCGGCCGCTGGACTTCTCCGCTCAAGGCTTTTGAGTATATGGCTGCTGGTAAGGCGATTATCTGTTCAGACTTGCCTGTCTTACAAGAGATCTTTGAACATGGTCATAATGCCATGCTTTGCTCTCCTGATAACTTAGAAGTCTGGAAAAGAACATTGAAGTACTTAAAAGAAAATAGAGAATTCCGAAAGTATCTGGGCCAGGAGGCAAAAAGGGACTTCTGTCAAAAGTATACCTGGCAAGCCAGGGCTAAAAAGGTGTTGAGCTAACCAAGAGAGGTTGACCATAACCTTCTAGCCTCTCTGCCCGTCGATATAATCGGAAATAAAGGTGTAAAAGGGCAGTTTCCGAATGAAAACTAATTAAAATTAGAGTCTTGATAAGGAACAAATCCTTTGGGTCGCCTGTCTTGAATTGCCTGTCTAGGCTTATGAAATTTTTCATTGTCATAGATATACTTAAGGAGCTCTTCTCGTGTATTCTCCTCTGCCAGATGGGCAATGCCAACTGCATGCTCACAAATGCTCAATCCCCTTGGATCAAAGGCCCCTTGTTCAGTTACTATAACTATCGGATCGGCAGCTATAGCCGTGCTGGTTATTCCCTCAGGGCTCTTTTCCAGAATCTTTGATACTCCGCTGATGGTTGTGGACTTCATGGCAATAATAGGGACCCCTCCATTGGATAAGTTAGCGCCGCGCAGAAAATCTGATTGTCCACCGATGCCGCTGTATATCTTATTGGCCTTTAGTGAATCAGCCCAAATATTACCGTGCAGATCCACACCAATGGCGCTGTTGATAGCCACCATATTGGATAGTTTGGCTATATTTATAGTTGAATTTGTAATATCACAAGGTCTGCTCTGAATAGAGCTGTTGTAATCGAGCCAGTCATATCCCTTTTGATCTTCAGCCAAGAAAAGGGTTGAAATACAAAATTTTCTCTGATTATACCTGTTGTTGACCACACCTGCCTCTACAAGCTTTCTCATAGCTGTGGAGAATAACTCGGTATGTATACCTAAATCCTTGACTCCCTTCTCCAAGACTGCATTGGTCACTGCCTCTGGGACCTCACCTATACCATACTGCAAAGTGGTTCCCCTGTGGATATAGTGCTGGGCGATAAGACGGCCAATTTTTTGGGACTGCTCATCGAACTCAATAGATGGATGTACTGGCAGCTCATAATCCACATCAAGGAGATAGTCGATCATGTCGGCTTTGATAGTTGTTCCCAAGACAAAAGGCATTTTGGCGTTTCTCTCTGCAATCACCAAGCCCCCGAGGTCTTTGGCTGCATTGATGGCCGTGGGTATGCCCTCCACGGCCGTACCCAAGCTAAAGTTACCGCCGTTATCCGGACCACTGACGGTTAAAAAAACTATATTGGGTTGAATATATTTTTTGAGTTGTCTGGGGATGTCCGACAGGTGCATCAGTTGATACATGGCCTGACCATTATTGAGGGCAAACCTGGATTGATCACCATTAAAGATGACCCTATGGGTAATTCTGTCGCAGCTTTCTGGGCTGAACAATTCATCCAGATCCCCCATTAGCAAAACGCCGAGCAATTCTACATCTGTTATAGAAATATCCATGGCCAGCTGTTTAAGCAATATCTGTGGGCTAGCAGAATTCCCGGAAGCATATATGCGACTGCCTGGAGAAATAGTGGAGGAGTTAATAATTTCTTGAACATTATTGGCAATCTTCATGATCAAAACCCTTTTTTAAATTGTTTAGAATCTGTAACTGGGCAATAAAATTGTAATGCTTACTTAAGCCATCAAGGTTTAGAAAGCCACGAATCAAGTCTTGTTGGCTCTTTCATATAACTGCAGGATTTGGTCTGCCTTAAAGGCAAAATTGTTTTGCTTGGCCCAGTTCAGACAAGGTTTTGAGGAAATAGTCTTTCTATTTAAAACCCTGTCTATCTTTTCAGCAATTTCTGGAGGATTGTTTGGATCGATCAAATAGCCGGTCTCTCCATTTTTAATGGCTTCAGGTATTCCAAAATACTTGGAGCCAATGCAGGGAACACCTCTGGCATTGGCTTCCAGATAAACCAGTCCAAATCCTTCAAATTTTCGTCCTTCTTGGACAGGGAGCATCAAAAATAGATGAGCTTGGTTGTACAAGTCTTCTATCTTTTCTTCTGAGACTTCACCATAAAAGACAACATTCTTTTCAAGGCCATATTCAGATATCTTGTGCTTTAATTTGGCTACATATTCTTTATTATTGGCATATGTACCGGCGATATTGTACATGAATTTATTGGAATAGCTCTCTTTATATATTTTTAAAGCCTCAATAGCCTCCAAGAGACCTTTTCGCTGTTTAACCGCTCCGACAAATAGTATTTGTTTGGCAATATTTTCAGACTTTTTGGCCGGATAGATTTTGTTCTGATTTTGGAGGTCTATTCCATTAGTTATTACAGTTAGTTTTTCAGCCATTCTGTTTCTTTGACTCTTAGGAAAACAATCTAGGAAGTATCTTTTTGTATGGTTACTTACAGAGATAATATTATCCACTTTATTATAAGCATATTTGAAAATTAGTGAGGAATTAGTTCTCTTAAAGGATTTATGAGCAAGTAAATTGGGTACAAAGGCATAGGTTCCGTGTATTGTTAGAATAATTTGACAATTTTTAACTCTTAAAAAAGGAAGTATCGCCAAATACGGTTCTACTAGAAAATGAACTATGTCCGGGGATAAGTCTACTATGGCCTTTCTTACCTTTTGGGCATCATTATAAGAACGCAGAGGATTGGCAAAATATTGGGAAGGAGAGCCTAATACCTGCCTTTGTTCAAGATAAAAATTTATCTCCTGATGAACTAGACATATGACTTCATGACCTTTTGAATCCAGCTGCTGGGCTAAATCTCGGCCATATCGGCTCCATCCATTGTTGCCTGACAGGTGTTTTAATATGAGTAAGACTCGCATAGTTGAATTTCTGTTTGGTAAGACCAAAATTTTAGCCCTAAGGTTATAAAAAATTATTTTTTTTCTTTGTTTTGAATACTTTCTATTAACTTGAGGTTTTGACCGCGAGAGCATACAAAGGCTGGGTATGGCAGTTCCAAGCCTTTACTAAAAATTTGGACCCGGGTCTGTTAATCCCCATGCCCTTGCGGGCACAACGAAGCATGAAAAGCTCCCGATAACCTTCTAAAATTATTCTTATAAATTTTATTCTTTTTTTCGTGTTTTTTTGTGTGTTTCGTGGGCTAAATTCTTTTCATGTTAACCCACATGCCCTGAACGGG
>CAYUNZ010000036.1:0-7328 GCA_964446205.1 uncultured Desulfohalobiaceae bacterium
AAAAAGAGGTTAACCATAAGTAGTGAACTGAAAGCAAAAAAGACCTAGTATTTTAGAACTAAACAAATGTGTTTTCTATTTTTCTCCCGGTAAATTAGATTTTAGCTTTTTTTCGGTTAAAGATAAACGGGGAACATTTATCCCTAGAAATAGCTGAGGTAAAACGCAGGATAAACTCCTGCTTTTTTTTAGATCTTATTATCAGCAAAATCAATAGAAAATATTAATAAAATGGATATATATAGGTTAGCCACTTTTTGTAAGGTTTTTGAACTCAAGAGCTTTTCAAAGGCAGCACAGGAGCTACTTTTATCTCAGCCCACAGTTAGTGCTCACATTGCTAATATTGAGAATGAATTGAACATATTGCTCTTTGACCGGGTAGGACGTGAAATATTATCTACAAAAGCTGGAGAAATACTTTATTCTCATGCCAAGAGTATTACATGGATGCTAAATCAGGCCATTACAGAGATGCAAACTATGCAAGGTCAAGTGGCTGGCGAACTTTTTATTGGTGGCAGTACCATCCCTGGTCAGTATTTTCTGCCTATAATATTACATAAATACAAGATGTACTATAAAGATGTCAGTCCACATCTGATAATTTATGATTCTTCACATATTATGCATGAGGTATTAGGAGGTAATTTGGATATCGGCGTTGTTGGAGGTATAGAGGATCATCCTGATTTGCTTTTTGAACATGTTCTTACTGATGAACTTGTTGTTTTGCAGCCCATTTCCCTAACTGATCATTCAGATAATGAATTAGATAGGAAATCTTTAGTTTCTTTGCCATGGATTTTAAGGGAAAAGGGTTCTGGGACTAGAAAAGCCTTGGAAGTAGGATTGTCTCAGCTTGATTTGACTTTGAACGATCTCAATATAGTGGCAGAAGTTTATAGTACAGAGGCTGTGTTGCAGTGTATAAGGTCTGGGATGGGAGTAAGTGTTACATCAAAGATGGCTGCGGACAGGCTTATAAAAAATAAAGAATGCTCAACTTTAAACTCACCTTGGATGAAATTAGACAGATCGTTTCATATGGTTACTCATAGGCAAAGAGGTATTTTCCCAGCTACTAGTAAATTTATGGAAATTATACGAGACTATTGTCAAAAGATCCAACATTGCTCTATGTCATTTGTTTGTAAACAATAAGCTTGTTTTTGTATTTATTTGGACCTGGGCAATAGCT
Organism: uncultured Desulfohalobiaceae bacterium; assembly: GCA_964446205.1. Taxonomy (GTDB): domain Bacteria; phylum Desulfobacterota; class Desulfovibrionia; order Desulfovibrionales; family Desulfothermaceae; genus CAYUNZ01. Next base: position 1,202 of record CAYUNZ010000036.1, read on the forward strand.
TTTATATGCTTGGATTATAGGTCTTTGGTTTAAGATGTTGACTGTTTACAGTAAGAAAAAAAAGAGAATTACTTCTAGTTCTTAATTCTTCGGTCATCGGTTAAGGGTGAACGGTCAACGTAAAGTAGCTAATATAGCAATTGCAGAGCTCTATATATTTTGTACTGATACTGTAATTTGTGAGGCGTTTTTATGAACAAGATTACTCTTGTAGACAAAGTTAAAGCTGCTGGGTGAGCAGCCAAACTAGCTCCAGGGGATCTGGAGGATGTATTGTCGGAAATTATATGGGAAGAGGATGAACGTATTATTGCCTCGACTCAAAAAAATGAAGATGCTGCTGTTCTGATTTTTCCACCTGGTCAGGCCTTGATTCAAACCCTTGATTTCTTTACACCGATTGTCAATGATCCCTTTTCTTTTGGTCAAATTGCGGCAGCTAACTCCCTTTCAGATGTTTATGCCATGGGTGGTCAACCTTATGCGGCTATGAACATTGTTTGTTTTCCCAGCAAATGTTTATCATTTGAGGTCCTAAAAGAGATATTAAAAGGGGGCTTATCAAAGATTAAGGAATCAGGGGCTGTTATGGCTGGGGGGCATAGTGTTGATGATGATGAGATCAAGTACGGTCTCTCTGTTTCGGGTATTATTGAACCTGATAAGTGTGCCCTAAATAATGGTCTCAAGCCAGGTGATCAGCTCTTATTGACCAAGCCTTTGGGAACTGGGATACTTGCCACAGCGATTAAAGCTAATTGGCCGGACCATGAAGAAATGGAGGATATTTTGCTTAAGTGGTGTGGGCGGTTGAATGCTGTTGGAGCCAGAATTATCAGAGATATCGGGATCAAAGGGGCTACTGATGTGACCGGATTTGGTCTTGGAGGTCATATCCTGGAGATGGCCAAGGCGGCTCAGCTCAAAATAGACCTATTTTCAGATAAATTGCCTATTATGGATCATGCTTTGGATTGTGCTGGTATGGGGTTGGTCCCGGCAGGTAGTTATGCCAATAAAAATTATTATCAAGATTTGACAGAGATTGATGAAGAAGTTGATGACCTATTGGTTGATATAATCTTTGACGCCCAGACTTCTGGAGGATTGATTTTGGCTGTTGATAAAAGAGATGTAGATAGAGCAAAAGCAGATCTGGAGTTGGGAGGAGACTTAGCTGCTCACATAGGAGAGGTCGGTAAAGCCCAGGATGATCAAACCCTGCTTCGGATTATTTAGCCTGACTGGCAGAACTAAGCATGAAAATGTTGACCGTTCACAGTCGACCGTTAACCGAAAAACAAAAAAACGAAGAAGTCCAATTGATTTTATTCTTCGGTAAACGGTCCACGGTTCACGGTCGACGTTCTTTTCATGTTAACTAATTATAAATTTAAGTATTTGTTTTCTTTTTTTCTTTATAGACTGTATCAAGGATTTTTTCTTTGACCTCATTGATTGATAACTCTGTGGTATCTATGATTAATGCATCCTCGGCCGGTTTAAGCGGAGCGAATTCTCGTTGCTGATCTTGAAGATCACGGGCCTGGATTCCTTCAAAAACCTGATCAAAGTCAGGCTTTTGTCCGTATGAGATAAGCTGTTGCCATCTCCTTCTGGCCCGTTCAAAATCCGAGGCCTGTAAGAAGAATTTCCATCTGGCCCGGGGAAAGACTACGGTACCCATATCACGGCCCTCACAAACTAGGGAGGTGGATGTACCGATATCCTGCTGTGACTTTTTCAGAAAGTCACGGATTGTTTTGATCTTGCCCAGATTAGAGGCCCAATTGCCAATCTTTTCCTGCCTGATTTCACAGCCTAAGGTTTGATTGTTTAAGGTTAAAACAGCCTTGACATCATTGCCTCTAAGGGAAAATCTAAATTTCTTCAAAGCGCTGCTGAGGACCTTATCCTCCCAGTCCCAGGAACCATCCCCTAGATATAGGGCAATAGCCCTAAACATAGCTCCGGTATCCAGATAAGGGAGGTTTAAGACTTGGGCAACTCCTTTAGCTAGAGTTGATTTTCCGGATCCAGCCGGGCCATCTATAGTAATTATATTCAAGCCTGACATGATTTGGATCAACAGATAATACTTTCCATAGCCTTGATAAAGACCCTGTTTTCATTTTCGTTACCAATGCTGACACGGATAAAGTCAGAAAGCCCATAGCTATCCAAAGGCCGAATGATAATCCCCTGGGCAAGAAGTCTCTCGAATACTTGTTTGGCAGGTATTGGGGGCCGGAACATCAAAAAGTTGGCCTGTGAAGGGAAGGTAGTGCAGTTTAGACGGGCCAGTTCTTTTTTTAGATAAGTCCGCTCATGCTTGATAGTTTCAAAGACAAGTTGGCTGAATTCTTTGTCTTCCAGGGTGGCAATCCCGGCCTGTTCGGCCAGGATGTTGACACTAAATGGGAGTTTGACCTTGAGCAAGGCCTCAGAGAGCCATGGGGGCATAAGGCCGTAACCAAGACGAAGACCGGCTAGGCCATACATTTTTGAAAAGGTACGCAAACAGACAATATTTTCGGTTTTGGACCATTGTGGTAAAGGAGAAAACTCGTCCTGGGGATCGGCAAACTCCATATAGGCCTCATCTAGAACTAGGAGACAGTTCTGGGGTAGTTGGCTGGCAAAGGCAAGGATATCCTGAACATGCGCGGCATGACCACTTGGATTGTCCGGATTGGTGACAAAAACCAGCTTTGTCTGTTCATCCGAAGACTTAAGCAAATCAGACCATGGGAAGGAAAAATCATTATTCAAAGGGACCTTCCTTAACTCCACCCCGCAAAGCCGGGCCTGCATTCGATAGATACTAAAGCTGGGCTGGCAGATGATGATATTATCCTTATCCGGGTGGGCGGTGACCCGGATAAGGAGATCAATAATCTCGTCTGAGCCATTGCCGAGAACAATATCCTGCTGAGGCAGATTATATCTCTGGGCTATGGCCTTAGTCAGTTCAGGTGAACCAGGCCTGGGATATCTGAATGAAAATCCGGCCTGTTTTTTAATGACACGCTGGACAAGGGGCGAAGTCCCCAAGGGGTTCTCATTGCTGGCCATCTTGATGACTGTTGGCAGATTGTAACGCTCTTTTATTTCCTCTATGGATAAACCAGGACTGTAGGGCTTGAAATCCTGTATCTCCGGTCTGATGATCGATCGGTGCATAGGGAAAACTCCGCATGTTTTATAGGGTCGAGTTGGTGTTTAGATTTAGACATTCGGGATTGAACGGTGATTCCGGGATGGAGTTGGCCAGTTCATCCTTTTCATTTGTTGAGTAAGGAAGCCCAATCTGTAATCTAGATGTGGTTTCTGTGCCCAACACTTTGGCACTGGCAATTATTTCATCAATGATCCAAATGGCATATTGCTTGAGATAGGTCAGCTCGAAATTGGCCACCCCATTCTTGTCGGTAGTTACTTTGGCTGGAAGATTTCCCCCGGCCGATTGTGGAGGGGTCAATTGGGGATCATCGTCAATATAACAATCGGTACAATTGCTGTTACAGCAGGTACAAGCAGGTGTTGTAATGTCTCCAGTATCCCGGATGAGATTACGGTTTTTATCTTCATTTTCAAATGTATTGATAATAAGTGGTTCAAAGATTTCTTCAACGCCTTCCGGTGTGACTATCTCCTGCTTGGTCCAGAATCCTATATTAAACTGTGTAGGCCAGGTGCTCAGAGAGACCTGGACATTACTCATGGCATTACCATTGGAATCAGTGACTAGGACCGACATGGGCAAGGCATAGGCGGTATCATTTTCAACAGATGATATTTTTGTGCCATAGCCAATAGCAATAGAGCCTACTGTACCGCCAATAATAATATTGGATGTATCATTAATTTTATTGTCCTCGACAAGAGTGGCCTTGACAGTCACCCCTTCTGCCCCGGAACTCAATGACCCAGAGGTAAAAACGGCCTTGGCCACACCTGAACTGTCGGTGTAAACAAGGGTAGGAGAAATGTACTCGCCACCACCTGTTGGATTGCTGATGGAGAACAGGACCGCTGCTCCGCCAACAGGGTCATTGCCCAAAGTAGAGTTGGTTTTGACCTGGGCTTCAAGATCAACGGTATTGACAACATCACCCAAGCTTGGCTGGACATTGGAGGCCGAGGTTTGAAGTATCAACTGACCAGCCTGATCAGTAGGGGCTGAGAAGGCGACCTGTATGGTATCTTTATCTGAAGGGTTGTTGGTATTATAGACCTCGACATTGGCCAGACCGGCTTCATTGTTCCTTAAGGTGGCGTTCCAGATACGGTAAGTACTGTTGGCAACGAACTTGGTAACATCAATGATTGAAGTGTTGTTTGCAGTGAAATTGCCACTTGTAGTGGCAAAAGTGACCTTATCTGTAGAGTTGGAGGAACGAGCCAGTATCTGGAGGCCATTATCTTTTCCTGTTTTGGCGCCAACAAGGAGTTCACTAGGGGCTATAATTTGCAGCATGGTCAGAGAGGAGGTGACCCTATAAGACTGTTCTTTTTCTGTGCCAAGTGACTCAACTGCAACCGTTCCATTGCCTACTCTGGTCCCTTTGACCTTGATGGTTGCCTCTCCGGTAACATCTGTTAGGGCAGTAATTTGGGTAGTATCTGAGGTTGTTCCGTTCGAGAGCCTTAGAGGTGATGATTCAGGGACTTCAGCAGTGATTATGGCCTCGTAGATATCGATATATCCGGCATCCTGAACCCGTACCTTCAGATTATCACTTGGCTTATTGGGGATTCCCAACTGGGTGCGTTCCGGGGATAGAGTCAGGCTGGTCCCATAGACCTCAATAGGGATTGTTTGAATCAAATCGGCTGTAGAGGCTTGCACAGTGACTACCTGGTTTCTCTTGTCAGATGTTCCAGAAGAAAAGATGATTGTAGCTTCACCATCAGCGTTGGTCTTGGCGGATGAGGCACTGATTTTGCCTCCAGTTGACTGGAAATCCACAGTTATGTCTTCAATAGGGGCATTGCTGTTATTTAGAACCGTAGCTGTAATCTTTGCTGAATCGGAATTATCTGTTTTGACCCGGGTTTGACTAGTGGACAAAGAGAGCTTGGTGGCCACGGAAGTAAACTGGACATTGGACTCACTACTTACTCCACCTGCTGTAGCCTTGACAATAGCAATGCCTGGGGTGGTGGAACTGGTCAGTATGGTTTGAGATTGACCGTTAGTAGTTGAAACTGTCCCAGGTGTGATACTGCCTTTGGTGGTGGTAAAGGATATATTTGTACCATCTTTGATAGGGTTACCTTGGGTATCAAGGACATTAGCTTTGATATTGGCGGTACTGTTCCCATCTGCAGGGATTTCTGCAGGCGTTGTTTGCAGGGAAATGGAACCCACAGGAACCGATATAAGGGTAATAATTGCTGAGGAGGAAATATTATTGACCGAAGTGGCCCGGATTATCGCTTGTCCATTATTAGGAACAGAATCCGGAGTAGTATAAATTGTAGTCGCTCTTCCGTTGGAGTTGGTTGTGACTATAAGGTTTGAAAGAGAACCGTGATTGACTGAGAATTTGATATCTTCATTAGGGATTGGATTATTTGAGGCGTCCATGGCAGTGGCCTTAATAGTGCTTGTGCTTTGTCCGTTGGCTGTTAGGTTGTTCGGATCAGCTGAGATCTGTAGTGAGGTAACTTTTCCAGCGATAAAGGTGACAGAGACACTCTCGAGAATACCACCAGCCGCAGCAGTAATTGTGCCGGTTCCGGCATTAACAGGGCTTGTCAGTCTAACAGTGGCTATGCCCTGACTTGTAGTAGCTGTATTGGTACTAAGTTTCCCGGCGGTTGTGGAAAAAGAAACTGTAGTATTGTCAGGGACATGGTTACCATTGCGGTCAAAGACTTCAGCTGTAATTCTGGTACTGCTGCTGCCGTCTGCTTGGAGCTGCTCAGTCCCTGCTTTCAGGGAAATTGAACTGATCAAAGCCTTAATCAAGGTGATGGTCGTGGAATCATTGTGTCCATTGGCAGAGCTGGCGGTGATACTAACAACATTGGCAGGGGGCATTTCTCCGGGAGCAGTGAGGGTGACCGAGGCAATACCACTGGTATTGGTGGTAGCCCGGGCAGAAGACAAGGAGCCGGA
>CAYUNZ010000036.1:7428-10377 GCA_964446205.1 uncultured Desulfohalobiaceae bacterium
TAATTACTCTGGTAATATCGCTTAAGCCCTCGGCTTGGGCTGTGACCTGGGTCTGGCCCGGAGAGTTTGAGGATATCAGAGAGATCTGGGCTTGGCCTTTGGAGTTGGTTGTTGCATTCGTAGGTTGGAGTGAGCCGTTATTGGTAGAAAAAGTGACTTGGACTCCGGGAAGAGGGTCTCCTTCTTCATTAGAGATATTGGCCTGGATTTGCGTGCTAGAAATGCCATCAGCTGGTATGGATTGATCACCGCTAACTTCAACAATCAATTTAGTGGCCTTGTGGATGACAAGAGCGGAACTGACTGTTTTACCCTGATTTATAACCTTGGCTATGACCTCTGGTTGGGGGACATTCATAGGCAAGGACAGGGTAACCGAGGCTTTGCCATTGTTGTCGGTTGTTAATGTCAGGGTACTTGTGTTGTCGGCTGCATGAGCGGTATTCAAGAAATAAGAAGACAGAGACTCAGGTATTTTGGCCAAGAGCCTCTGGTGTAAAAGATTTCCACTTGTTGAACCTATATATTTGGTGAATGATCCATAATCTGTGGAAAAGGTAACATCTATTCCGGTCATCGGATTGTCGTTTGTATCTTTGACTTGGGCTTGAATGGCAACTTGTAAGGTGTTCTCATTGGCCATGTATTCCCTTTCAACTGTTTGCAGTTCTATAGACTGAACTACTGGTTCTGTGGCATTGGAATCATCTCCACCTCCACCACCTCCACCGCCGCTACCGCAAGCAGTGAGCATCATTGAAAGAGCTAGACAACAAAAAATGATACACTTTTGAAAATGCATAATCAGACTTCCTCCTCTTGCTGCTATTAGTCAAGAAAATTAACGTATAATCCAATGAGTCAATTTATCCGGATAGTATAGTTATCTATCTATACTTAAACTTTGGCAAAGAAGAATAAAAGAGCAATATTAAAGGATTTTGGGTTTGATGAAGATTAAGAGCTCCCTCTTTTGATTGCTCTTGGCTTTGTTTTTAAAGAGCCAACCTAGAAAGGGGATCTTGGAGACTCCGGGAACACGATCATTGCTTTGGGCTTGGCGGAGCATTTGCACTCCTCCAAGCACAATGGTCTGTTTATTGTCAACAAAGAGTTTTGTCTGGGCACTTTTTGTTTCAATGTCTTCACTGCCAACTACAGGGCTGTCGTCTTGAATTATAAGATCAAGGATAAGTTTGTTATCAGGTGTAATCTGAGGGGTAACCGATAGTTTTAGAGTAGCTTCTGTGTATTCAGTGGTTGTTTGTCCGGTTTCTTCATCTTTGATTAGGTTTGCAATCATGGTCCCTTGTTCAACAATAGCCTGTTGATTGTTCAGGGTTACTATTCGGGGTGAAGAAATAGTTTTGACCTGTCCTTTGCTTTCCCCAAGCTCGAGTTGAGCATCCAGGGTATATGTGTCAGAACCGGTTAATTTGGATATGAAACCTCCGATACCAAAGGTCTTTGTCCCCTCAGCTATGGGCAAATTGACAGCCATGCCGCTTGAGTTGGATGAACTGTCTCCTAGGGTGCCATAAAGACCCTGAACAAATTGATCCCCATGGTAAACGGATCGATAATCTAGATTACCTCCCCATTTGATACCGATATTCCTCTGGAATTGATCCGTGGCATAGACGATTCTGGCCTCGATAAGGACCTGACGTTCGGAACGATCAAGTTTGTGTATAACCCTTCTGATCTTTTGAATCGTTTCTCTAGTGTCCGAGACAATCAATTGATTCGTTCGTTGGTTGGAGCTTATTTGGCCTCGTTCTGACAAAAAGGTTTCAATTTGCGGCTTGAGGGTTCCAGCTTTGGCGTAGTTGATCTGGATATATTCAGTATTAAGGGGGGCTAGTTCCTTGTTCATCTTTTTGACTTTTTTGTCCATTTGTTGGGCTTCTATGGCATTTTTCTTTTCCTCTCTCAATTGTTTTTGGGTAGTAATACGCAAGATATTACCTTTTTTGATCTTATCTAAATCCTTTTGCTGTAAAATAAGATCAAGGGCCTGATCCCAAGGGACATTGTTCAATTTGAGAGAAACTTTGCCCTGGACTTTATCGTCAAGGATCAGATTTAGGTCGGCAACCTTAGCAATAAGACGAAGAACATGTTCGATATCAGCATCTTGGAAATCTAGGGATACCTTTGCTCCGCTATAATCTTCTCCCATATCAGGATATAGGCTTGATTGTTGAGTGTTATTTTGGTCAGTTTCTGTTTGAAGATTTTCCTGGTCGGCTACAGAGCTAAGAGATCTTTTTTTGGGGATTGTTTGCTTGGTCTGCTGATAATGATTAGTGCTTGTTGACGCAATTTCTGTCTCAGCAGGTTTGATCTCAAGGCTTAGGCTATGCTGTTCTCGGCTTATGGTTATAGGTTGGCGCTTCATGGTTTGATCCATGGCCAAAGTAAAAAGACATCCCTGATCTTTGTTTTGAATAAGGACACTTCTTACTGGGGTCTTGAACTTGTTGACCCGATAAAGCTTGGTATATAATGGGGGAGCATGCATCATGGGAAAGAATATAGCCAGGGTATCTTTAGGTGACTGTTGCATATGGTAAGAGATATGGTTGTCAGCTTTAAGAATAATGACCAGCTTACCAGAGTCTTTTTGGCGGAAATTTAGATCAGTTAAGTCATAAGGTCTATGATCAGAGCTGATTTCAGATCGACTATGTTGTTTGTTTAAAGCACTTTCCTGTTTTGGAACTAAGAGTATTTTGGCGAATGAAGATTGGGGTCTTGATATGAGAAACTGGATCTCTTGTTTAAGGACAAATTCAATGGCCTTAATTCTCATGGGCTTTGAGCCCTTTTGAAGATTTATCTTTTTGACAATTGATTTTTGTGATATACCCGGAATTACAGGTTTAGGGATTTCAGAAGAAAAATTGACCTCGAGATGGGGGTATGAATATTTGGGAGACATCCGAG
>CAYUNZ010000036.1:10477-19539 GCA_964446205.1 uncultured Desulfohalobiaceae bacterium
CTTCCTTGTTTTTATGTAGCTTGAGTATGATCTCATGAGTTTTACTGTCCCCAAGTGATGTGGTGTAGTTTTGATGTATAATTACTTTACCAGGCTTGATGGCCACAACTTTGGCTCCTTTTTGTCCGACAGTGGTCCCTTGTCTGATGACATATCCTTTTTCGTTCGGGAGTTGGACAAGTCCATAGATGTCTTGATCTTTATCAAGCTTTTGGATAGTCCCGACAAACTTTAGTTGAGAAGGTTCAACTGATGACAATGGGGTCGTATTTTTTTTCTTTGTCTCGTTTTTTCCTGAAGAGACTTGAGGAGAAACAGCCTCCTTCTTGATAAAACTTTGGAAAGGATCAGGTTTTCCTTTTGATGAGTATTGGAATGAGGTGGGGCGTATCCATTCAGGCATTTTTTTATTTCCCTTAGTTGTCCTTGTCCTATTCTGAGACAGTATTGATTCAGCGCTGAGGAGATTTTCTGTGCCTTGTAGATAAAAAAATAAAAGACAACATAGCAGAAAACTTAGAAGGGGAGCAAGAAATTTTTTTGTTTTCATAGTTGGTTTTTGAAGCAGCAAATTACTTTCGAAAAAAAATAGTGCTTTGGCATATCTGAGATCTCGCAAACAAGGAACCCTACCCTAGCCCCTTTCTCCAATATATAATTTACAGGTCATTAGTTCCCGAATTGAAAGCTTGTTGTGTCCATATCTGGAAATTGAAAATTTCCGGAGGGGAATTAGCATTTCCCGTGTTTTCATTTGTTTTTTCCCTTTTTGTTCTGTAGTTCCTCTGAGGTTAGAGATCGATAAACAGCGATTTTAGTATTGGCTTCGATAACTTGGCCTTGATTTTTGATTTTTCGGGGATGTAGTTGGACTCTCTCTAGGGAGACCAAACGATCCAATCTTGACATCTTACTGAAAAAATGCATCAGATTGTGGAATGGTCCCTGAATTCTTAGATTGACACTCCTGGTGGCATAAAATTTATGTTGCCTTTCGTCTCCCGGAACAAAGAGGAGAAATTCAATCCCTAGCTGGTTGCCCAGTTTTTCAATGGAAGACAAAAGTCTTTCCACTCCTTGACTGGTTTCAGGCAAGAGTGTCTCAGCATAAGCAAACTCATCTTGCAGGGATTGATATTTTTTTTCTAATTCTGGGAGGTTGACCACTTTTTTTCGATAAGTGTCAAGGCGTTGTTTTAACTGTCGTATGTCTTTTCCAAGCGGCTCAATTTTTTTATATTGTGGATTGAAAAAGAAAAACCAATATACAAAGATAGTTAGGCATATAATACCCACAAAAAAAATTATCTTTTGGACATTGGATAGACGGTCCAGCTTTTGTATTAGTTGATCTATGGTCATGATTTTTGAGACTTTGGCATTTTAGAGACTGTCTTGATCTGGCATTGGAAAGAGATCAACTCAAATTCATCAATACTTTGTTTTGAAGTTTTTTTTAGGATGATGTCCTGGATAAGGGTAGTTTTTCTCAAATCTTGTAGATATTGAGCAAAGACTTGATTGTCCATTGCTATACCCTTTAGCTGAATTGTACCCTGCTGATCCATCTGTAGGGTTTGAAACCACATCTTTTTGTCCGGGAGCAATTTGATCAAAATATCGAGATAGCGAATCGGCAAGCTTTGTTGCTGACGGATCTCTTTGATGATGTCTATTTTTTTTTGTATCTTTTTGTGTTTTTTTTGAAGTTTGTTGATATGACTTATTTGGGCTTGTAATTTTCGCTTTTTAAGTGAAAGGTTATGTTTTGTCTCTTTGAGTTGTTTGACCTTAAGGTCTACTTTGTTTTGAACTGTATTCATTATCAGGACAAGTCCGGTAAGAAGAAGAAGCAAGAGGACCAGTTCCTTTTTGGTATGTGAAATTTTAGCTCGTTGTTGCTTTGGTAGTAAGTTTATTCTTAACATATTTCAGTTTTTATCTATCTTATAGTATGGAACGCAGAGCAAGTCCGACAGGTACAGTAAATTGGGGACCGATGTCTTTTAGATAGGTGAGGTCAAATCTGTAAGGATCACAGTCAATATTGCGAAGCGGGTTTATATAGTCGACATTTATATTGAGGTAGTCGGCAAAAGTTTGGGGAAGGGCAGATATGAGGCTTCCACCTCCTGATAAGTAAAGAGATTTAGCTTGTTGTGCGTTTTCATAGGTACTTTGATAGAACATGATAAGCCGTTTGATCTCTTCAGCCCAGGATTGATAAATATCGTATAGCTGGGGCAGGAGTGTTTGTTTTTTATTTGAATCCAGATCCTTCAGGTTGTTTAATTTCAGTTGTTCTATTGATTGGGGGCTTTGAGATAAATGTTGAGATATATTCTTGGTTAATTGTTGACCTCCAAAGCTCATATCCCGGATAAAAATAGGCTGATTCTGGCTATAGACACAGAAGACACTTGATTCGGAACCGATATCCAAGAGATAACTCGTTTCATGGATATTTTCCGGGTAATTGAATTCAAAGCAATTTGACAAGGCAAAACCGTCAATATCAACAATAAGGGTGCCTATATCGGCAAGCTCGAATAGCTCCATGAGCTGATGGACCATTTTCTTTTTACTGGCAACAATGACTACATGGGAGGTTTCAGGAGTTTTACCCGGACCCAGAATTTGGTAGTCCAAGTAAATGTCTTCCATATCAAAAGGGATATGTGTCTGTGATTGATTGTAAATTTTCTCCGTCAGATTCTTGTCATTATTAGAAACAGGGAGATCGACCCGTTTTATGATCACATTATGGCCTGTTATCGAAGTAACTATATTGACATTTTTGATTTTAAGAGATGAACATAGTTGACGAAGTCTTTCAGCTGCATTGTTTTTTTCTTCCCAGTCTTGTTTCGTCCAGACAAGCCGACCAACTCGGTATAAAGAAACCTTCTTACCTTTTGATTTAAGGCAGGCCAGTTTGGCCCATTTTTGACCAAGATCTAGACCACAAGAGTTAGACTGTTTGAATATCTTGAATGACTTCAAAACTGAAAATCCTGATGTTGTTTTACTTAATAAAAAATTTGGATCCGTTCACTCTAGACTGAAGAATGTTGACCGTTTACCGTGGACCGTGAACCGCAAGACAAAGGAGTTAAGATATAAATACTTAATTCTTATTTCTTCGGTCAACGGTCAACGGTTCACGGTCAACATTCTTCTCACAGCCTAGCTTGTCTCTTGAGGTCGCAAGGTTAGTACAGGTTTATAAGCACTTTTTACGATTTTTTCAGCTACTGAACCAAAGAGGATTCTATCTAAACCTTTTCGGCCATGAGTACCCATTATTATAAGATCACTACCTTCCTTTTCGGCAAATTGCAATATTTCTTCAGCAGCATAACCAGAAAGTACATGACCCTGGACTTTGACCTCGGAGAAGTTGTCCTGAATAAAGTTGTCCATTGCAGTTTCAGCACCGGAGATGATTTCTCCGACAAAGTTATCAATAGAGTTGGGAGCCACCTGAAAACCGACGTATTGGGCCAAAGTCGGGGCAACATAGACAACATCAATCTGGGCATCTGTCGCATGAGCAAGGGTTTTTGCATAATCAGCTACTTGGGGGCTGAATTCAGCTAAGTCAACAGCACATAGGATCTTTTTTATGCTAGCCATGTTTAACTCCAAGATGTGCCTGCAAAAGTTGAATTTGCAGGTAGTTATCAGTTATTGGTTATCTGGAAAAAAATAAAGTTGAATGACTATCGTATTCTAATAGAGATACCTCGTTTTATTTCTTACTTTTACGGTCAACGGACAACAGATCATAGTCCGTATCCTCCGGGTTAGTCATCTTCAAGATCTTATTAATTATCCCAGTGGTTGAATACTGATCTAGATAAGGTAGACTCAGGACCCTTCCCCCTCTTTTTTTGACCAGATTGCTGCCAACTATTGTTTCTATCGGCCAGTCTCCGCCTTTAACTAAAACATCTGGCTCAATAGCTTCAATTAAGGTCAAAGGGGTCGGTTGATCAAAGAGAATAATATAGTCGACCCATTGAATCGAGCTTAGGACATTGGCCCGATCCCCTTGAAGGTTTATAGGTCGATTCAGGCCTTTTATTTCCTTAACTGATCTATCACTGTTAAGACCGATTACCAGAGTTTCACCCATACCTTTGGCCTTGGTCAAAAGATCGACATGACCAGGGTGTATAAGATCAAAACAGCCATTGGTGAAGACAATCTTTCTTGTTAACAGCTCTTGCGCTTTAAAGGCCAAGAAGGTCTCTAGGTCAACTAATTTGGATAGCATATTCGTTAACTCCAGACCAGTTCTTCTTTTGGGCCGGGAGCTTTTCGACAATCTTTTGGCTTAACCGGTCCAGGCTGCTTTTTTTTAAGGCTGAGATATAAGCCGCATTGGGATAGAGGTGTTGTAAACTCTGTTGATCAAATGGGGACAGAAGATCCCACTTGTTAAGGGCCAGGATCCTAGGAATGTTATCCAACCCCATGTCCTGGAGTATACCGTCAACAGCCTGTATATGCTTTTCCATCTCATGATGATTGGCATCAATGACATGGACAAGGACATTGGCTGCATTCAGTTCTTCCAAGGTGGCCATAAAGGCCTCTTTGAGATTCCCCGGCAGATATCTAATAAAGCCAACTGTATCGGTAAGTATGACCTCTCTGTCCTTAGGGAATCTGAGCCGTCGGCTGGTTGGATCCAGTGTGGCAAAGAGGTTGTCTGCCGTGTGGACCTGGCTATGGGTTAGGCTGTTTAAAAGAGATGATTTACCGGCATTGGTATATCCCACCAGGGCGACTACAGGTAGACCAATCTTATCTCTTTGTCTGCGTGTCGCACCTCGCTGTTGCCGGATCTTATCTAGTTCTTTCTTGATCTTGGTCCTTCGTTCTCTTATACGGCGGCGATCTAGTTCCAATTTTGTTTCCCCCGGGCCTCTGCCTCCAATTCCACCGGCTAGACGACTTAGAGCCCGGTTTTTGCCTACCAGTCTAGGTAGGGTATAGTCCAATTGGGCTAGCTCTACCTGAAGTTTGCCGGCTCGGCTGGTAGCGTGTTGGGCAAATATGTCCAAAATAACCTGAGTTCGATCCAGGACCTTTCGTTCCGTTATTTGAGCTAGATTTCTCATTTGGGTTGGGGTCAACTCGCAGTCAAAGACAAGGGCTGATGCCCCGGTTTGAAGTGACTTGACCTCGAGTTCAGCCAGTTTTCCTTTGCCCATGATATAATTGGGGTTGACTTTGGTCACTCTTTGGATCAAAGTCCCCGCATTGGCTAAACCAGCTGTGTTGATCAAGTCGGATAGCTCGGTCAGAGATTTTTGTTGTACTTTTTTGGATTCGGTGCTCACGCTGATGAGCAAAGCTCTTTCCTGCTCTTTAAAGCTTTGAATGGATGCAGACTTTTTATTGAGCTCTGCTTCAAGTGAGACTATAAGTTGGTAAAAGTTGACCGTTGGTTTGTCCCAATCTATAAGAGGTGATATGTGGTAGGCATTATTGTCAGGGTTAGGAGGTAATAGATGCGCCCATTGGAATGTCTTTGGGCTACCCTTTTGATCAATATTTAAAACACTAATTGCGTCTAGCCTCAAAAAAACAAGGTCCATCAGGTCTTCTTGGTTGAGTCCGGTTGAGCCTATGTGGGTATGTATAAGCCTAAGACCTCTAAGTCGTTCTGAGAATTGGCTGAATCTGCCAAGCTCCGGTATGACTATCCTGTCGGGTTCACCTATAATAACCATGCTTGGCCGTTCCTGCCTGTTAATAAGCAGTCCGATTTGACAACCGACATCAGTACTTAACTCAGCCAATTCTCTGGCTTGTTCTTTACTGTATCCACCCTCATTGGGAAATCGACGTTGATAGAGCCGCGAGAGTTTTTTTGTCTGGCTTGGTTTTAAGCCGTTAGTTTGTCCCCAAAGCTTTCCAGCTATATTTAATCCTCCTTTAAGATGTTGACCGTTCACCGCATAAGAACGTGAACCGTGAACCGTTGATCGTGGATCGAAGAAATAAGAACAAAGGAATCATTTCTTCATCTCTTCGTCTTGCGGTCCACGATTCACGGTCAACGGTTCACGTCTTTTAAGGCCTGACTAATGGTGGCATCATAACCTGAAACCAATTTAAAGGCAAATGCCGCTGTTTTTTGGCGAAACTCAAGACTGATATGATAGTTATTATTCTTTAACTCATCCATACATGGTTCATAGAATTGTGGATCTGGAATTACCAGGATGCTGTGGAAGTTTTTGGCACCGGCTCGGAGCAGAGTAGGCCCACCAATATCTATTTCTTCCACAAGCTGATTCATTTCAAGCCCCTTTTCAAGGGCCAGGGCAAAATTATAGAGATTGACACAGATAAGGTCAAAGGGTTTGATGTTATGTTCTTCAAGGGTTGTCAAATGGCTGGGGTTGTTTTTGTCAGCCAGTACTCCTGCTTGGATTTTAGGATGCAGGGTCTTGACGCGGCCGTTGAGAATTTCCGGAAAACCGGTTACATCACTAACTGAGGTCACAGGTATGCCGGCTTCACTTATTTTTCGGGCGGTTCCCCCTGTTGAGACGATCTCAATATCCCCTTGATACAGTGTTTGGCATATATCTTCAAGTCCGGATTTATCGGTTACGCTAACTAGTGCTCGCCGGATGGGTAAGAGTTCCATGACATAACCTCCTTAATGTCTCTTAATTTAAATAATATTCTGTCACAATATCTTTGGGTTGGCAAGGATGAGATTGAAAAACTAAATAAAGTCTGGATATGACCTTTAGAAGGTCAAGGCCAAGAGCCTGGTTTACTTTTTGATAAGAAAAAAGTAGCTTGCTTGTTTTCGTACAACTTCGTTGCTATAGTCATATATTTAAATAATGTATAAGTGGCAAAAATTTTACTAAAAAAGCTATTGTTAAATCCTCCTTTGGTAAACAGTTAACTGAGAAAGGTAAACGTTCTTTTTTTGTAAAATCTCTTAATATGCTTTTGAATAAGCTTTTTATACTTTGATTTTGATTGAATTTCAAACTGGTCAAATGGGAGCAAGGGCTTGGAGCAAGGACATTTGGTTCTGGTTACTGCTACGATTAAGGAGATGAAATCCCTATTAAATAAATACTTCAATCAGGTGCCATCCTTGCAAGTAGCTAGTCCTGTTGAATGGACCTTAAACAAGACAAAATTTATACTCCTGGTTACTGGAGTTGGGCCGATAAATGCTGCTTTGGAGATGGGGAAATTGATTGCTGGAACCACATTAAAAGGTGTCCTCAACTTCGGTATAGCTGGAGCCTTTGATACGGAGAAGCACCCTTTGTTGACAACTGTTGTGGTCAAAGAGGAAATCTGGCCGGAATATGGATTGTTGTCGGAAACAGGTGTGGATGTTAAGGGACTGGGTTTTGCCCATGGCTGCCTAAATGGTCATAAAATTTGGGATCGTATTGAATTACGACCTGAAGAGCAAATCCGAAGTCTGAATCTTTTTTTACCAGATCATTGGAAAGAAGGAAGGAGTCTGACAGTCTCTGGGGTCTCTGGGAGTCCGGAAATTGCCAGTCAAAGATATAGGACCTACATATCTGATTTTGAGAATATGGAAGGCTTTGCCATAGCCTGGGCCTGTTTGAGAGAATATGCTCCCTTTCTCGAGATTCGAACTATTTCTAATCAAGTCGGTTCATTGGATCGCAAGGATTGGGAAATAGGCAGAGCATTAGGGGCTTTGAGTTCAGTTTTTGAATCTTTGTTTGGTTAGTTGAGTTTTTGGGTTTATAGAGTTTATTAGGTTAGACTAAAAGAGAATACAATTTTCGTTATTTTTAGGTTCCCTAATCTGTTAATCCTCGTATGGACTGATTGATTTCTTCGGTCAACAATCAACAGTTCACGGTAAACATCCTTTGGTTCAGATTCCTTTATGATCTGACTGACTTATTGATAAGAGATTGTATGAAAAATTTACTTAAATATTTTTATGAACAACTCCCTAAGATAGAAAATTGTCTACAACAAGAGATCAATTCTTTGAGCCCTTTGGTTAAACCTGTGGCTCAGCACATTTTAAATGCCGGGGGAAAGCGGCTGAGGCCTGTCTTATGTATCCTTACAGCCCAAGCCTTTGGTTGTAGAGAGGACAATGTCTATCCATTGGCCGGTGCTTTGGAATTGATTCATTCTGCGACGTTACTGCACGATGATGTATTGGATAATGCCATCATGCGACGTAGTCAGAAAGCAGCCCATCTAATATTTGGTCTTAAAGAGACTATACTGGCTGGGGATGCCCTTTTAGCCCGGGCCAATCAAGTCGTGACCACTTACCATGATACTTCACTTATCTCATGTGTTTCTGAAGCTATTTATCAAACAGCTGCAGGAGAGATATTGGAAATTGAAAGGATGAAGCAAGAGACTCTGTCTTTCAATGAGTATCTAGAGATAATCATGGGTAAGACCGGATATCTTATACAGACATGCAGCCAGAGTGGAGCTATTTTGGCTAAAACCGGAGGTCCTTGCCAAGAGGCAGCCAGGATTTTTGGACGGAATTTAGGTATCGCCTTTCAGTTGGTTGATGATGCCCTTGACTATACTGTTGATCATGATTCAACAGGTAAACCCTTAGGTGGTGATCTACGTGAAGGGAAGTTGACCTTGCCTTTGATTATGTTTCTGCAAACCCAGGACAGGAAAAGACAGCAAGACCTATTAGACAAGATCAAGGAACGTCGACTAACGGAAGAGGAGCACCTCTGGATTGTTGATCAGGTCAAAAACAATGAGCTTGTCAGTTCTACCCGCCAAGTGGCCCAGAAATATCTTGACCTGGCCAGACATTCCTTGGAGCAATTCCCTAGCTCTTCGGAAAAGGATCTTTTGAATCAGGTTTTGGAATATATTCAGACTAGGGAGAATTAACATGAAAAGAATTTAGCCCACGAAACACCCGAAAAAACACGAAAAGAAGAATGAAGATTTATAAGAGTAATTTTAGAAGGTTATTGGGAGCTTTTCATTGTTCGTAACGTATTTACCGTGAACCGTTGACCGTGAACCGA
>CAYUNZ010000037.1:0-19360 GCA_964446205.1 uncultured Desulfohalobiaceae bacterium
TTTCGAGTCCTTCTGTACAAAACTCTTCCTCTTCTCTTGTTTTTCCATTTTTAATCTCCTTGAATTTTGTACATTAACCCTTGATAATTTGCAGCCTCAAGCATAAAATTAGTTGCATGAACCAACCAAGAATGCTTATTGTTTTATGTTTACTGCAAGAAACTTAGTAAGTCTTATTTCTTCCTCTTGGGGTATAACCCTATTAGTCCTTTTTGCTTCTGATGGCTCATGTTCACAGACCACGCTTCGGTCTTAGATGACTATATTTAATCGGAGTATAATTATGAACTTCTCCCTGGATAAATCCAACAACAGACTCTGGCTCTTTTTCTTTATCCTCCTCTTATTCGTTGGATGGCAGATTTATGCTGGTTATGGAAAGCCCATGAAAATAGACTACTCCGCCTTTTTAAACCACCTTGAAGCTGGCAAGGTCAAAAAAATAACCGTGCAAGGGGACAAAATCACTGGCAGTTTAACCGAAAAAACCAAAAAACCACTGGGCAACAACCAGTTTGAGGAATATCAGCAATTTGTTACCTACACCCCTTCTTTCGGTGATCCTGATCTGATGAAACAGCTGAAAAAACACCGGGTTGAAGTCAAGACTATTCCTGAGGCCGACTATCACTACTGGTCGATTATCTTGATGACCCTGCCCTTTCTATTTATATTTTGGATTGGTTATGTCCAGTACAGAAGGATGCAAGGTGGTCAGGGAGGCGGCATTTTTTCCATCGGTAAGAGTCAGGCCAAAAGATTTGATCAAAGCCAAGAAAAAACACTTTTCAAGGATGTGGCTGGTTCGGAAAGTACCAAAATAGAGCTACAGGAGATTGTCTCCTTTCTCAAGGAACCGGAGCAGATTATAAAATTGGGCGGTGAGCTACCAAAAGGGGTCATGCTGGTAGGTCCACCTGGAAATGGGAAAACCCTGTTGGCCAGAGCTGTGGCCGGAGAAGCCAATGCCCCTTTCTTTAGTATAACTGGTTCTGATTTTATGGAGATGTTTGTCGGGGTTGGGGCAAAGCGAGTCAGGAGCCTGTTCCAGGATGCCAAAAAAAATACCCCTAGCATTATCTTTATTGATGAGATCGATGCCATTGGTCGCCGTAGAGGCGCCGGTCTAGGCGGAGGCCACGATGAAAGGGAGCAGACCCTAAACCAGCTCCTCTCTGAATTAGACGGCTTTGAACCCAATGAGAACGTCATTGTCATGACTGCAACCAATCGCCCTGATATCCTTGATCCGGCCCTGACTCGACCGGGACGATTTGATCGACGTATCATTGTCGACCTACCAAACGTCTCGGAGAGGAAAGAGATCCTGGAGATGTATGCCCAGAATAAAAGCTTTGCCCAAGGAGTCGACTTGGATGAGGTGGCTAGGAGCACTCCCGGCTTCTCAGGGGCCGATTTGAAGAACATTTTGAACGAAGCGGCCATTCTGACTGTCAGGGAGAAAAAGGATAAGATAGATAATAAGATTATTGAAGAGTCACGGGACAAGATCTTCATGGGTCTTATCCGAAAAGGCCTAGCCCTGACAGATGAGGAAAAACAGCTAATAGCTTATCATGAAGCCGGACATGCTATTGTAGGCGCCTTGCTCCCTAATGCAGATCCCATCCACAAGGTCTCCATCATTCCCAGGAGTCAGGCTATGGGCATGACACAACAGTTTCCGGAAAAAGAGATCTATATCTACAGACGGGAGTACCTCCTTGACCTTATGACTGTTATGATGGGCGGACGAGCTGCAGAGGCCTCTATATTCAATACAGCCACAAGTGGGGCTGGCAATGATCTACAGCAAGCTACCAAAATGGCTCGCAAGATGATTATTGAATGGGGTATGAGCGGTCGCTTTGAACACATGGCCCTTGGCAGTCAGGAAGAACATGTCTTTATTGGTGAAGAGATAGGTAAACAGCGTGAATACAGTGAGCAGACAGCCCAGGAAGTGGATCAGGAGGTAGAGAACCTGTTGGACAAGTCCTTCAAACGAGCCGCTGATATTGTCCAAGAACGCAGACAGGCCCTGGATCAATTGGCAGACTTGCTTATTGAACAAGAAGAGGTCCCGGGCCACAAGGTCTATGAGCTGTTAACATAAAAGAACGTTTACCGTAAACCGTTGACCGTTGACCGAAGAAATAAGAATTAAGAATTTATATCTTAATTCCTTTGTCTTGCGGTTCAAGGTCCACGGTAAACGGTCAACGGTCTTCTATCATGCTTCGGTCTAGAAGAATCATTTATCAGAAAAACAGCTTGCGGCAAAGCCTACAGCTGAATCTGTCTCTTCCTCATGCCACATATCATAGGCCAAGATCTTACCGTAACAGGCAGGGGGAAGTATCTCCAACAAGCAAGCCAAAGCAGAAAAACCACAGACATTGTATTGATCATTGACTTGGGCTGAAATGGCCCAAAAAGACTTGGCATCTCTTTGACAAAGGGCATTTAAAAGTTTGTAGTCATGTTCTCTGGCTTCTGATTCCATCTCCTTGGCCGGGAGGTTATGACCAAATTTTGGACCAATGTGTGAGAAATCAACCCCGGCAATGACTAATGTCTGTTCATCAGGCCGTCTTAGAATATCTTTAAGTGTTTGCAAAAATGGACCAGCAGTATTGACAAAGGCCTCTCTGGAATATTCAGGTAGCCCCCTTTGTAAGGAACCACATAGGATGGGGACAATAGAGTAGCTCTGTTGACTTAGGAGATGGTGGAAAAAAATGGTTTGAAATTCAATAGAGTGTTCAGTTTTATGATCAAAATCATGGCCGACCAAAATATTATCCCCTTTTTGTCTGAGCACTTGAATCGCCTCAGAATCACTGTGCAATATCCCCAAAGGGGTGGTAAAGTCTTTGTCTGTCAGGGAAAAGAGACCTTGATCTAAGCTGTGTCCAATTCCAAAAACAATGACCCGACTGGGTTTTATCCCTTTAATTTGATTATAGGCACAAGAATAGACATCTTTGCCTAGCTGGATATCTATATGCGGAGCAACTACAGCCTGAACTCGCCTTGGTATATCTGTTCTATCCGTATGTAAAGACAGGATCGAATCCAGGAAAGTTTGCAAATCTTCAAGTCGATCAGGATAAGATTTACCAAGGTGACAAGGAGGACGAATACTTTTGGCCTGAAAATTAGAGACTATCTCACCCTTAGCCTGGCGGAAACGTTCTGAGTCCAAAAGGAATGATTGATCAAGCCTGTCAATGACCTGACAGATCTCCTCCAGGTTAAGGTCAGGCTCATTGGACTGCCGGTTAAGCTCATTTTGTAGCTCTTGAATATCTTTGGCTGAATCAAGGAGGACCAGGAACTGATAAACCTGGGGCAGTATAGCTATACCTTCCTGGACCAGACCGAATCGATCGCGAATAACCACAAGCTGTCGTCCCTGATCTCTGATAGGGATATATTCAAGGTCTTTCCTAGGTGGTTTTATTAACATGTCAGTCATTAATTCTTATTTCTTCGGACAACGGTCAACGGTTCACGGTCGACATTCTTTTCATGTTAACTCGTGGATAAAAATTTTTTTCCTGATTTTTCATGCCTGCCCCGAAGCATGAAATAATATAATCATTTACTAAGCTGGATATTTTATTCCAGCATTCAACATAGTTGTTAATATATGTTACAAACCAGACTCCTATATCAAGATCGCAATCACATTCAGCTCCGGGCCTATTTCCTAGGTCCCCGGATCGATGTTCGGGAATATGAACGACACAACTTCATCTCTCTAAACCCTTTGACCATCAAGGTAGGAGAAAACAGTTATGCAGTGCTTCTGAAATTCGGAGTAGTTGTCTTGATTCAACTCGATGAAGTCGAACAGACCAATTTTATTAAAGATCTGACCCGCTTTGTCCACAAGCCTTTTAGGTCACCTGAATGGGAGGAGGCTGATGTTCTGATACAGATTGATGTCCCGGAGCGCATCGATTCAAGCGGCAGTCTTTTCATCCGTGATGCCAGCTGTGAACGACTCCAGGTCGTTTCTTTAATCTTGGCCAAAAGTGTTGTTTTGGCCCACTACGAAAAACAAGTTACCGATGTCTTTACCCGGATAGAACACCTGGCTGAAAATTTGACTCTAGGGCATATTCCTTCAAAAGACAAGGATCTCCTGCGGGAGATAGGTAATGTCCTCTCAATTCAAGCCTGGACCGTAGGCCGGGCTGAGGTAACGGAAAAGCCGGAGCTGACTTGGGATGACCCGGAATTAGACCGTCTCTATGAAAGATTGGCCTATGAATATGAGCTTAGGGACCGGGATTTGGCTCTAAACAGAAAACTGGAACTCATCTCCAACACAGCTGAAACCTTCCTGGAACTACTCCATAATCGACAGAGCATTCGTGTCGAGTGGTACATAGTCATCCTTATACTAGTCGAAGTCGTTTTGATCATCTATGAGATATATATATTCTAGACCAAATTCCATATTTTTGCTTACCCTTCTTAGCTCTACCTGCTTGCATATATATTTACACCAGTGAATTTTAGCTTGACTAAACTTTCAGTTTGAATTATTAATAAAAATCTTAGTATTAATCAAACCCTACCACAACCAACGAGTATAGCCATGGATATTATTATTGGTGACATAAAAGCAGTCCAAAAAGAACCCCATAGCTCTTCAAACTTTAAAAAAAGTATCTCCAAGGAGGCTGTCCAAAGAGAACGGCGCAAAAACAAGAAGGACCGAAGAAAAAATGTCCGGGATGGGGTAATTGTCCATTTATCCACACAAAAGGATAGGCGCAGCGGACGGGATCGCAGAAAAACCGGCTAATAATAAAAATACGCCCCTTTTGGCAACCACCATCTCCAAAAACAAGAGTGTAGTCCAGCAGAGTAGAGCACTGTTGAACCCGTTCTTCTTCATCCACCCTTTTCTTAAACCGTCACAATCATCCATCCGTCCTAAATCTTCATCCTAGCCTTGACAATACCGGCTTAAACAGATTAATTTCCATTTCAAAACAAATAATTAGCCCAAAAAGACAACAAGGAGATCTATCTGTGCAAGAATTACGTCAATACTTTAAACAAACAAAAGGTAACGGGGTTTTGATCACTTCAAACAGACATGGCCAAGTGGACGCTATTACCTATCCAAAGCCCATTATCGATCAAAACGACTATCTCGTCTTTATTACCCAGGATCCTTTAGTTTATCAAAACCTTAGCCATAACCCCCAGGCAATGTTTGTTTTCCTGGAATATTTTCAACCCAATAAAGGCCTGAGATTAAAACTGCTCAAATCTCATGAAGAAAACGAAACAGCCATACAGTATTCAATGCAAAGTCAAAATTTCTCTAAAAAGCAATCAGAGATCAAACATATAATATCTTTCCATCTCCAAGACAAACTCCCCCTATTTGATCGAACAGATAAAGAGATTTGAGACCAGATCTCTCTTCAACCGACATACACTGAGTGGGCACAACCAAACATGAAACAATCTGATCATTAGCTAAACTGTATGTTTTATCCCAGCATCTAAACATCCCAGCATGATAGCATTCTTTTTCTTATCAGTCCCTAATTAGCAATCCCCAACCTTTCTTATATATTCTAGCTGTTTTTATAGGAAACTACAGTAAACATGTCTATACCCCAAAAAAGACAGGCTATATATCCCACAATGATAAGGACAAATAATATGTATTGACCCGGCAAATTATCGGTCTTGGATTTATATCTGTTTTTTAAGACAAAGAACAGCCTGGCCATAACCAGAGACTGCAAGGCAAATGGGGGGAATCCCAAAAAACCCAGGATGGGCATTTCAAAGACCTTGAACTGGCCGACATAGGGGATAGTGTAGTACCACTTTGATCCTGCCCAGTAATTCCAGGTTTCCCATAAAAAGCCACACAAGGCCCCAGAGTATAGCCAGCCAAAGAGCTCTGACCAATCGCCGTAGCTGATTTTCCTTAACAAGGATGGGACCTGACAACGATAAAGGATGGGTTCTAAAATCAACAAAAAACTGACCCAGATAACAGGGAAAAAATATCTTGGCCAGATAATCGGGAGAATAAGGAATAAGCTCCCCAGCAAGATACTCCAGGGCAAAGCCCTCTCGATAACTGCCATGGAAGGTCTGCTTTTGGGCCTTATTCTATCCAGTCCAGTTATATGCAAAAGCTTTCTAGTTACAATCAAGCCAGGCAAAACACTGGCAAAGGACAGAAAATAGCCGGTCCACCTGATCCAGATAGAAGACGGGACATTTAAGTAGTGCCAGTTCTGGAGTCTAAAGTTAAAGGCCTCAAAGACGAGCCATATCAAGACAGAGAACAGACCATACAGGAAAAAACGCCTGGTCTGATTGAAAAGCAGTGAATTACCCCTAACCGCCAGTATTGTTTCAGCTACCAGGATATAAGGCCACCAGGCAAACAGATAATACCAATTATAGAACGGATTAAGCTGACAAACCGGTCCCAGGATAGTCGAAACCAAAAAGACCAGACAACCCAAACCCCCGATAAAAAGGTAATGGTGTGGAAATCTTTTATTTGTTGGCCACATAAACTTAGCCACAGTTATAACACATCTATAGCACTAAAGATTTTAGTCCACAAATTTTCAATAATTGAGCACGAACAAGAAGGAAATTAGTGAAGATTCATGTTGATTCCTGGATAAAAATCCTTATGTCATAAAATGAATTGAGACAGTTTCTTTATTCGAAGCCCTTATTATATGGAGGTATGGGCTCAATGACAAGTAAAAATCAGCAACCTTTTGACGCAAAAGACCAACAATGGATAAAGACCCATTGTGCTAGAATGGATCATGGCGGATGTGCCCTGGACGTTTTTGTCAAGGATGGAATCATCTCCAAGATCAAAGGCGATCCCAAGGGCTATCTCAACCAGGGCTATGTCTGTAACAAGGCCAGAATAATGCCCCATATCTTGAACCACCCAAAAAGGTTGAAACACCCCTTGCGGCGTATCGGTCCAAGGGGACAGGGACAATGGCAACGCATTTCCTGGTCTGAGGCCCTGGGCGAGATTTGTGAGAGCCTAAATGCGATTCGTCAGCAAGAAGGGGCCAAGTCAGTGGCCTTCTGCCAGGGAATGCCCAAGGGATTGGAGCATTTTGTCCTTATCCGCCTGGCCCATACCTTTGGTTCTCCCAATGTAGTCGCCGTCCAGGATGTCTGTCATGCCCCCAGGGAGATCAGTGGCAGGCACACCTGTGGTTTTTATCCTGTCCCAGACTA
This sequence comes from uncultured Desulfohalobiaceae bacterium, assembly GCA_964446205.1. Taxonomy (GTDB): domain Bacteria; phylum Desulfobacterota; class Desulfovibrionia; order Desulfovibrionales; family Desulfothermaceae; genus CAYUNZ01. The sequence continues at coordinate 7,273 of CAYUNZ010000037.1, forward strand.
CCAACACCCCGGACAGCTCATCTTTCTCTGGGGGAGTAATCCTTTAAGTACCAACGAAGAAGGGCAGATATCTAGGCAGATTACAAACTGTCTAGCTCAAGGCAGCCAACTGATAGTTGTAGACCCCCAAAAAACCAAGCTGGCTGCCAAAGCTGACTCCTGGCTCCAGATTAAACCTGGTATGGACCTTGCCCTGGCTTTGGCCATGCTAAATGTTGTTATTGAAGAGGGCTTGTATGATGCACAGTTTGTCAATACCTGGACCTATGGATTCCAAGAACTCAAAGAACATGTCCAAGATTATGCACCAGAGAAAATGGCTGAGGCAACCTGGATACCGGCTGAAGATATCCGGTCCTGTGCTCGAAGATATGCCCGGGCCAAGCCGGCAGCAATAGGTTGGGGCAATCCTCTGGAACATAGACACAACACCTTTGACACCATAAGAGCCCTAGTTTGCCTTATGGCCCTTACAGGCAATCTTGACCAGCCCGGGGGCAATATCCAGGCCAATGAACCTGACCAAAAACGCCTGGGCCAATTTGTCAAAACCGATCTAGTACCAGAAAAAAGACAGGATATGCTCCATGCCCATCATGGGACAATTTCCGGCATGATGACCGTCCCCCCGGCCTATTTCCGTCAAGCAGTCCTGGAGAAACAGCCCTATCCAATCAAAGGGGCCTACTTCCAGTGTACAAACCCCTTGCTGGCCTATGCCGACAGCCGTATGACCTATGATGCCCTGATGCAACTCGAATTTCTGGCTGTCTCTGATCTGTTTCTCTCCCCAACAGCCTGCTATGCCGACATCGTCCTGCCGGCGGCAACCAACTTTGAATTCAATGATCTTGGTCACTATGGATTGGGACATGGTTTTCTTGTCTCCAGGCCCAAGTTGGTCGATCCACCACCGGAATGTTGGCCGGATATGAAGATACTGAATGAATTGGGCAAGATCCTGAGCCCTGCAAAGTATTGGCATGACGATCATGAAAAGTTCTTGGATGAGGTCTTAGAATCAAGCGGCCTGAGCTATCAAGAGTTCAAAAAACAGGGCATACTTCTAGGGCAGGAAAAATTTGAGAAGTATAGACAAAAAGGCTTCAAAACACCTACCGGTCTGGTTGAGCTCTGTTTGAGCCGGGCCAAAAACTTGGGAGTCTCCAGCCTGCCTGAATACGAGCCTGAAGAACCCAAGGATCAATCAAAGTATCCCCTGATCTTGACTAGTGCCAAGGATCCTTACTATCTTCATTCCTCTTATCGTTGGGTGGAGAAACTACGAGAAAAGTCCCCTCTACCCAGAGCCCAAATCCATCCTCAAACAGCCAAAGAGTACGGAGTTGGGGATAATAGACCAGTAGTCATTGAGACCCCTCAGGGACAAATTGTCCAGCATGCACAAATTACCGACCGAATCTTACCCGGTGTTGTCTGCGCTGCTTATGGTTGGTGGTTCCCGGAAAGCGACCCCAAGCAAGGATATAACTGGCAAGAGGCTAACTACAATATATTGACCACTACTCAAAATCTGGGCCAAGAATTCGGCACTCCAGACCTAAAAGGCCTGGCCTGTCGAATCCGTCCACTAAAGGCTAGTAATAAAATAAATCGTTCAATTCTTCATTCGTGATTATTCGGGCAACTTCATGGACAAAATCTCTTAAGCAATAGCTATTCAAATAATATGTAGGAGAACCTTATGTCTGACAACTCCAACACCCTTAAAAACTACATCAACAATTCATCCTATATCGTAGCCTTTACCGGAGCAGGTGTTTCAGCTGACAGCGGCATACCCACCTATCGAGGCGCAGACGGGGTTTGGCAAAAATACGACCCATCCAAATTTGCCAGCATAGATTACTTCTATAAAGACCCTTCCTATTACTGGAATTTCTTTAAAGATGTCCGCTATCCGGGCCTAAAACAGGCCCAGCCCAACCCGGCCCATTATGCCCTGGCTGAACTGGAGGGCAAAGGCCCTTTAAAATCAGTCATAACCCAAAACATTGACGGTTTGCATCGATTGGCCGGTTCAAGTAATGTCTTGGAACTCCACGGCAACACCCGACGCATAGTCTGCCTCAAATGCTCAGAAAAATACACTATGGATGAGGCCTTTGAGCTGCTGCAGAACCAAATTCCGCCCAAATGTCCTGTTTGCCAGGGACTACTCAAACCGGACGTTGTTTTGTTTGGGGAGTCTTTACCTCTGGAAGTCCTGAACGAGGCTCAGGAGGAGGCCCGTAGATGCGATCTTTTTCTGTCCATAGGCAGTTCCCTGGTGGTCCAACCAGCAGCCTCGCTTCCGGACATGGCCAAGGACAGTCACAGCAAGTTGGTCATAATCAATAAAGAACCAACCAGCTCTGATTTTAAAGCCGATCTGGTCATACACGGCAGCGCCTCAGAGACACTAAGGAAGGCCCTATATCTGGGAGATTAGGTTTTGGTTTGATGCTGATTTATAATATAGGTTTGGAGTATAATCTACTCCAATTGGATATCGACATGAAGAGAGTTTCCGACTTGACGAAGCCCCCTTCTGAATTCATCAAAATCGATTTCCTGAGGCAGGAGAATCTCCATATCCATGGTATACAGGGCTGTACCGCTTAAGGGGGAAAAATCCCTGTGCGAGTGAAGATGGATAATATTGATATCCTTTTCAGCCAAGAATGAACTGACCCTATACAATAGTCCCCCTTTATCAAGTCCTTCCATATGAAGTCTATGGGTCTTCCCGGATTTCTCTTCTATATGCACTTCTGATCCAAGGTGACGGAAAAAGGCTGAAACCCCCTTTTCCCTTTCCAATCTCCGGCAATCCAGGGACAACTTGTCCTCTATGTCTTTATCCTCACTGGAAAAAAGGAAGATAACCGCAAATTCATCCGAGAGCTTGGTCATTTCTGAGTCTTCAAGGATACAATCATGTCCATAGAAAATCTCGGTCACCTCAGCAACAATACCTGGACGATCTTGACCGAAAGCTGTCAATATGTACCTGTTTTTCATAATTTCTATCTCCTTATAGCCACTCATAGATGTTTAGCTATTTTTACAAGGCTATACTAGTAACAAAACCTTTATAACTTATAATTGATTAGGGATAGATACATCTCCTTAGCCTTGTAAGAACTTCGGACTAAAGGCCCGCTGGCCACCTCTAAAAATCCCTTATCCAAAGCCCGTTTTTTCCAGAAGGCAAACTCATCCGGCCGCAGGTATCTCTTAACAGGCAGATGACTAGGTGACGGCTGCAGGTACTGACCGATTGTCAGCATTGAACAGCCATGCCGGACGAGATCATTTAGGACTGTTTCTATTTCATCTGACTCTTCTCCCAATCCTAGCATTAGACCAGATTTTACTGGCATATTATCCTTGATATCTTTGACATTGGATAATAGGCCCAGGGATCTATTGTAATCGGCCTCCGGCCTGGCTTTAAAGTATAGGCTGGACACTGTCTCGATATTGTGGTTCAAGACATCCGGCCCGGCTCGGACAACGGATTTAAGGGCATCTTTATCTCCCTGAAAATCAGGGACCAAAACCTCGACAAGGGCATCTGGGAGCTCTTTACGGATTTTGGCAATAACCTCGACAAAGGCCCAGGCTCCCCCATCAAGCAAATCATCCCTAGTGACTGAGGTAATGACTACATAGCTGAGTTGGAGTTCTTTTGCGGCTAGGGCCAGCCTTTCGGCTTCATCCGGGTCTGGCCATGCGGTAACTCCGTGCTTCACAGCGCAAAAGCGACAATTCCTGGTACAACCAGGCCCTAGGATTAGAAAGGTAGCAGTTCCTTGAGAAAAGCATTCCCATTGATTAGGACACCTTGCCTCCTGACAAACGGTATGGATATTGTGCCTATCCAAAATACGTCTGACCTTGCCGTAGATGGGGCTATCGGGTAATCGTCGTCTTAGCCAGGCAGGTTTGGACTGATACACAAGCGTACTCCTCAAAGTTTTTTTTCCAATCCATTACTGTAAATGGGTTTATAACCGGTCAACAGGGACAAAGGAGAAGTTCAAAAGCCTAGCCAGATGTCCCTTTAGTCTCTCCCGGGCATCTTCAGTCCCAGGTAGCTTCCCTGATTCCATAGCCAAAGAGGTCATCTTGATATTTGAAAGACCGCAGGGATTGATCCAGGAAAAAGGCCTGAGGCAGGCCTGAATATTAAAGGCCAGACCATGGAAAGTAATGCCTCGACTCAGGGCCAGCCCGATACTGCCGATTTTTTTGTCCCCAACCCAGACACCTCTATTTTGTGGGTCCCTATTGGCCAAAACCCCGAAATTCAGGGCTGTAGATATCATAGCCTCTTCTAGTGCAAAGACCAATTCCTTGATGCCCATCCCCTTGCCTCTTAGATCCAGGATGGGATAAGCAACCAGCTGTCCAGGACAGTGATAGGTAACATCACCGCCTCTTTCTATCTGATAGAGCTCAATCCCCTGCTGCCGGATAAAATCTAAAGAGACAAGGAGGTGATCCTTTGTAGCATGTCGACCTAGGGTAAATACAGGCTGGTGTTCGACCAATATTAATACATCTTGGGTTAATCGCCCTTCTCTCTTGGCCCGGACAAGACGTAGTTGGTCTTGCCAGACGGTTTTGTAAGGCATTAATGGCAAATCCCACAAAAAACATTTCATCTTTTCTTCTGAGCTAAAAACCCTACAGAATTACCACCAAAAAACATGGAAGAAGGTTTACCGTTTACCGAAGTATGGGGACCTTCTCTTCTCTGTATAACTATTAGATTCATTGTCTTACCGATCGTTGTCCATCATTCCATTAAGACAAGGGTGCCTGGCTGCCTCGGTCTCATCCATTCTCCCGACCTTTGTCTTTGTCGGGGCTTGATACAACAAATCCGGATTCTGCCTGGCCTCATCAGCAATATCCTTCATGGCCTGAATAAAACGGTCAAGGTCTTCCTTTGATTCGGTTTCCGTAGGTTCGACCATCATGGCCCCATGAACGACCAAGGGGAAATAGATGGTTGGGGGATGGAAACCATAATCGATCAAGCGCTTGGCAATATCCAGGGTCTTGATCTTGAACTCTTCCTGTTTTTTGTCAGTCAAGACACACTCATGCATACACGGCCGATCATAAGGCAAATGAAAGCAGTCTTTCAAATTTTCTTTTATATAGTTTGCATTTAGTACAGCCAATTGACTGACCTGCCTTAGATCCGCTCCCAGACTGACAATATAGGCATAGGCCTTGACCATAACAGTGAAGTTGCCGTAGAAGGTATGCAACTTGCCGATAGTATCAGGATAGTCCTCAGACAGTTCATATTGACCATCCTCAGCCTTAGTTATCCTGGGCACAGGCAAAAAAGGCCTTATTCTGCTTGAGACACATACAGGTCCTGAACCCGGTCCTCCACCGCCATGTGGGGTGGAAAAGGTCTTGTGCAAATTAAGGTGAAGAACATCGACCCCGCTTTTAGCCATGTCGACAACCCCCATAAGGGCATTCATATTGGCCCCGTCACAATAAACCAATCCGTCTTTGGCATGGACTATCTCGGCTATCTCCCGGATATTTTCTTCAAAAAGACCCAGAGTATTAGGGTTGGTGATCATTATACCGGCCGTGTCTTCGTCCATAAGCCTGTCTACTACTTCAGGAGAAAGGATGCCCTGTTCATTCGATGCTATCTCAACCGAGTCGTAACCGCACATGGCAGCACTAGCCGGATTGGTACCATGGGCAGTGTCAGGGACCAGTATCTTTGACCTGGGGCCCTTTTTCTTCTGATGGTAGGCATAAAACATACGCATCCCGGTATATTCACCATGAGCACCTGCAGCCGGCTGCAGGGTTGCTGCATCCAGACCGGTAATCTCAGCCAGGACTTGTTCCAATCTATACATAATCTCCAGGGGGCCTTGACACAGCTCAGGCATCAGATAGGGATGTGCATCGGTTAGTCCTGGCAATCCGGCCAAATATTCATGTATCTTTGGGTTATATTTCATTGTACAGGATCCCAATGGGTACATACCTGAATCAACCCCGAAATTCCATTGAGACAACCGGGTATAATGACGAACAACGTCGACCTCGCTAAGATCAGGCAGGTTCAAATCCTCTCTTGCCAACTCGCTGTCTTGGGGGAATCTTTCCACATCCCTTCGGGGTAAAGATATGCCGATGCGTCCAGGCCGACCCTTTTCCCAAAGCAGAGGTTCCCTAAGTTGTAACCCCTTTGTTCCCAAAGTCTGATAGTTACTCATACACTGACCTCCTTAAGCAAAGAGTCCAGCACCTCTTTAGTCTTGGTTTCAGTCACACACAACAGGGTATGATCAGCCAATTCAGGATAAAATGGGCTAAGTGGTAGACCGGCAATGATCTTTTTATCCTTTAGTCTTGCTTGGAGCTTATTTAGATCCTCAGGCCACTTGACCACAAATTCATTAAAGGTCGGACCGGAAAAGGGTAGATAACAGCCCTTATTCTTTAGTTCTCTTTTCAGATATTCGGTCTTATCCCTGTTAAGAGCGGCCAACTCCTTTAAACCACTTGCTCCTGTAGAGGCAAGATACATGGCAGTCATAGTCGCACACAAGCCTTGATTGGAGCAGATATTGGAGGTGGCTTTGCCCCGTCGAATATGCTGCTCTCTGGTAGCCAGGGTCAAAACATAACCACGCTGGCCGTCTTGGTCCCTGGTTTGCCCGACTAGGCGTCCGGGCATCCTCCGGACATACTCATTACGGGTGCAAAGTATGCCTAGGCCAGGACCTCCAAAAGACTGTGGAATCCCCAGACTCTGTCCCTCACCACTGACAATATCTGCTCCCTGAGAACCCGGGGCCTTGTAAAGCCCATAAGCCAAGGGTTCAGTAAAGCAGGTAATGCATAAGGTCCTGTCTTGCTTGACCTGCCCGAATATCTTCCCCAAATTCTCAATACAGCCGAAGAAATTGGGCGATTGTATAGCCACAGCAGCCAGGTCATCACAAGTGGAAAGAGGAGATATATCTGTGCTCCCGTCTTCTAAATAAGGCAATTCAATTAGCTTGAAGTTGGTCGGGGCCAAGTAAGTCTTTAAGACTTGGCGATAGGCAGGATGAATAAGCTTTGAAACAGCCACAGTATTTCTTTTGCGGGAGATCCTAAGAGCCATGAAGACTGCCTCAGCAAAGGCTGAGGCTCCATCATACATCGAGGCATTGGATACATCCATATCAAAGAGGCTGGCCACCAAGGATTGATATTCAAATATAGCTTGCAGGGTCCCTTGGCTAACTTCCGGCTGATATGGGGTATAGGCCGTAGACAGCTCGGAGCGGCTAATAAGATACTTGCAAGAGGAAGGGATGTAATGATCATAACTCCCAGCCCCCAAGAAATTGATGAACCCTTTCGAATTGGCAGTGCTTTGGGCCAATTCCTGGATTTGTTCCTGGAGCTGCCACTCAGTCATAGGCTCTGGTAGGGCTAGATCCCTGTCCCGAAGACAACTGTTTGGGATCTGGGAGAAGAGATCTTCAAGGCTATCCTGCCTGACAGCCTTGAGCATTCCCTCAATATCTTCCTGGGTATGCGGTAAATAACGCATTACTATTCTCCTTTGACCTGTTCAAGATACTCACTGCTGTCCAAAAGATTGTCCAGTTGCCCCAGATCATTGGCCGAGACCTGAATTAGCCAGCCCTGATTGTAAGGATCAGAATTGACCAAACCAGGATTGTCCTCCAGATCTTTGTTTACAGCCTTGATCTCTCCATTGATCGGCATATAGACTTCAGCCACGGCCTTGACAGATTCAACCGTACTGACAACTTCATTTTGTTCAAAGCTACTGCCTGGCTCAGGGAGTTCAACAAAGACTATATCCCCGAGTTGATCCTGGGCAAAATCGGTAATACCCACCAAAACCACACCATCACTTGGCTTGGCCCATTCATGGTTGGTAGTGTATTTAACATCCTCAGGCAAAATGAGTTCCTCAACTTTTTTCATAAAAAACCCCTTTTATTTAAAATAGTTGACCATATCTTGAAAATGTTTTCTGGCGGTTCGATCCGGTCGGATATCCTTGACAAGTCTAACCTTGAGAGAACGTCTCCTGTCCACGAGCTGGAGCTCTTTGGAAAAAGGGATAGCTTTGTTGAGCTTGACAAAGCCGCAGGACAGACCTTTTGGCTGAAAATCCAACGGCTTATCAGGACTGGCAACACTAAAAATTCTCTTTTCCTGCCAATCAATACCCATATCCGTCACACAGGTCAGGACCTGCCCTATATCTTCACCACCAGGCGACTGGACACAGCTCTGCTCAGGGGAAACCTTTCTTAAATCGTAACCAACAAATGGGTATGTAAAGGCCTGATTAGTGGCACTCAGGAGGCCATCTTTACCCAAAAAATCTTTAGTGAAGACTGATACCTCCTTGTTCCAGGGTAAAGCAAATATCCAGGGATTGTTCAGAAAAGGCCAGTCGCCTATATCCTGGTGGGAAAGAGGAAGAACCGCTCCGGCACGCAGAGAATCTCGGGCAGCAAGACCACATGGCCTTAAATTGAATTCTTGACCCGCCTCGAAAATCATCTCCCAAGCCTCAAGCAAATGGTTGACTGCGATAAAGAGTTCAAATCCAAATTCACCTGTATAACCTGATCTTGAAAGGATCAAGGGGATGTTGTTCTTCAAAGCCACCCCCGGGGTTGGAGTCAAGGAGTTAGAATCAAGACCGCCCTTAAATGAAAAAAGGGGGAAAGGGGGATTAAGTATCTGCTTGGGCTCAGACAGGATCTTGCCGAGAATATTTCCGGACAAGGGGCCCTGAAGATCAATTTTGGCCACATAGTCATTAAGCAGAATAATCTCGGCCTGTAAGTCCTTATTTTGCCCTATAAAATGGTCTCTGACCTTAGGACCCATAGAGGCATTGACTACAACAAGATAGACATCTGTCCCCAGCTGAGAGATGATGGCATCGTCAATTACATGTCCAAGATCATTGAGTATAACTGTATAAACCGACCAGCCCGGAGTAAGGGGCATTTTGTTGCCTTTAAGACAGGCCTCCAGATCTCTGGAACAGCACCATTGCAAAATATTCTTCCCTTGCTGACCACGAACCAAAAGGATATCCATATGACTGGTATCAAACAGCCCGGCCTGGTTCAGTACACTTAGATGTTCTTCTTTGGCTGAGGCATACCAGAGAGGCATCTCATATTCCCCAAAAGGGGATATCCTGGCCCCGTAGTCTTCATGCCATCTAAATAACCGAGTCCTTCTTAGCTCATTAACCATGAAAGCACCTCATTTTTTTAATACCAGCTTCTCTCTCCCTGTCTGTTTATCAATCCAAGACACCCAACAAAACACTATAGTCCAATACCCCTAACACGTTCTTGCCATTATCTAGGTCTTTTGTTATTGATTATAAACAAAAAAAATAGACTAAACAAGGATAATCTATAAGCAACATAGAAAAAAATTATGATTGGAGTAAAAATTGTTGCTGTTTAAACCGTAAATTGAATTTCCAGATAAGACTATCTATTCTGTAGATAACAAATAGCTGATAATTTCATTATAAATATCTAGGAGGTAGCCATGGCTTTGCATGTTGTTGTTATTGGAGCCGGTCCTGGTGGATACAATGCCGCTATACGGGCCGCCCAGCTAGGGGCAGAAGTGACCTTGATTGAAAAGGACAAGCCTGGCGGCATATGTTTGAACTGGGGATGCATACCGACCAAGACCCTATTGGCCGGAGCTGATCTTTTAAGAAAAGCAAAACAGTCAGCCAAATATGGTCTAGACATTGAAGGTCAGGTCAAAGCTGACATGAAAGCTATGCTCAGTCGAAAACAAAAAGTAGTTGAAGATCAGATCAAGGGGCTTTATCAGCTCTTTGATCAACACAAGATACATTATATTCAAGGTTATGCCAAAATAACCGGTCCAAAAACCTTGTCGGTACAAGGACCAGAGTTCCCTTGCCAAGATATTTATTGGGATCGGCTGATCATATCTACCGGATCGGTTACCAAAAAACTAAAGGGCTTCCCCTTTGATGGGCAAAAGATATTAAATAGTGACCATGCCCTGGAAATTGAGTCACTACCGGAATCTTTGATTATTGTTGGCGGGGGCGTTATTGGTTGTGAATTTGCCAGTCTTTTCTCAGCCTTGGGCAGCCGGGTTGTCCTTGTTGAGGCTATGGATCGCTTGCTACCTATTCAAGGAGTGGATGAGGACAGCTCAAACATACTCTTGAGGGAAATGAAGAAGCAAAAAATCAAATGCCTGCTCAATACCAGTGTCTCCAGCTGGCAGGATCAAGGCTCGTCATTAAAAGTCTTTTTGACCCCTTCATCCATAACTGAAGACCAAGACCAACAGAGCGCTTCTACAAATTATATCCAGGCTGAGAAGGTCTTACTCTGCCTTGGCCGAAGCTCAGAAAACTCATCACTGGGTTTAGAAAACATAGGTTTGCAAACAGACGACAACGGCTGGGTGAAAGTGGACGACTCTCTGGCTACTAATGTCTCAGGGGTATACGCCATTGGCGATCTGTTGGGACCTGACAGAATGATGCTGGCTCACTCGGCTGCTTTTGAAGGGCGTCTGGCTGCTGAGAACTCCTTAAAAGACTCGAAGAAAATGGACTACAGTAATGTCCCCAATGCTATCTTTACCAATCCTGAATTGGCCAGTACTGGTCTATCAGAGAAACAGGCTCTTGGGCTTGGATACAATGTTGACACGGAAACAGCTCTTTTCCGTAGTTTGGGCAAAGCCCATGCCACAGGGGATATCGCCGGACAGGCCAAGATAGTATTTGATCCGAACAGTGGTAAGCTTTTAGGGGGACACCTAATAGGGGCTCATGTAACCGAATATATTTCCGAGCTGGTCCTAGCCATCAATCAAAACTGCACGATCAAAGATATAGCCGAAACTATCCACCCACACCCAACTTTTTCGGAGATACTGGGAGAAGCTAGCTTGAAGGCAGTGCATCGCTTAGCCTGAAGGTAAGTTGATGCACCTTATGGAATAAAGGATAAAAATCAAATAAAAGAAAAGGAAATTTATGGAAAATCAAGACTTTGAAGCTCGTCAGCAAGAAATGATATTAAAGTACCAGCAAGGTAATTTTAATCAAGCAGCCGATATTGGGGAGAGACTTGTTCAAGATCTGAACAATGGCCATGAGCAAAGTGAGTTAGATGACAATGAAATGGCTCAACTAGCCCAATGCAATTACTCTCTGGCCATGATCTATCAATCCATGCCCGACCTAGACAAAGCAATTGACTATGCCCAGAGATCTCTGGGGTTATTGCGCCACTGTTATGGGGATAATTCCCTGGAAGTAGCCCAAAATTTAAATATGCTTGGGGTGCTTATGCTTATTCAAGAGATACTTCCCCAAGCAGAAACTTACCTTGAACAAGCCCTGAAGATCGTCTCTGGGATCAAGGACGAGGACAGCCAGGAGTACGGAGAGTTCCTATCCAATCTGGCTCAAGTCTACAGATCGCAGGGACGCTATGAAGAGGCCCAAGATGCCTTTTCTCGTGCCCTTGGACCCAAGACCAACATTTATGGCTCGGAACACCCCAGCGTGGCCTTTACAATGGCTGGACTAGCCTTTACCTACAAGAGTCTGGGGAGTACAGAGACAGCCAAATGGGTTTACAACCAGGCCCTGTCAATAATGGAGAATACTCTGCCTGCCAACCACCCTGACCTCTTAAAGACCAAAAAAGAGTATCAGGAACTAACAGACTAAACTCCGGTTCAATCCTGGAATTAAGTTATCCCATTAAGCACCGCTATATACTCCAAGCTCAAGGTGGCTAGTCATCCAAGTCTGTTCCTTCCAGCCAACTATGACCCTTGAAGGGCTTGGAAAACAAAGAAAGATAAAGAAGCATAAAGCTAGCGAACTGTGACTCCTGAACCAGAAGACAAAGCATGAAAAGACTTTATCCAAAAACCAAGACAAGTCTGCTTGATTCTTTTTTTCTTCGGTTAACGGTCAACGGTTCACGGTCAACATTCTTTTCATGTTAAC
>CAYUNZ010000038.1:0-7779 GCA_964446205.1 uncultured Desulfohalobiaceae bacterium
CTGCACTATCGCTAAAAAATCCAAAAGCAAATCTTTTTTTCAATTCATTATAACCAACTAAAAAAATTATTGTCTTCTATCAGTTGGGCATGGTGCGGATTGAATACTCTTCAACAATTCATCTCTAGAGACCAAGAGGCTCTTTTTAAGCTCTTCCTTTTTTTCATTCGGTAGCCGGGAAAAGGATTTTTTGTCCACAAGAGTATCAAGCTGGTCCATTTCCTTATAAATACGCTGAATCCTCTCTTGATATTCGGGGTTTTCAAAAAAGAGCTTGCTAGAAACCTCGGCTATCCTCCGAATTTCCAAAGACATAATTCGAAAGTTCTCTTGGGACAATTCTTTCTTTTTGTGGTAATTGTCCTTATATCTTTTCCACTGCTTCTTTAACCAAAATATCACAAGTAATATCCTTATACAGAATTACACTAACAGGTGATCTTGGTCATAACAATTCAATATATTTAATATACAGGAAATTTAACTCCCAGGTCCAAAATGTTCTAATGCGGTATCCCAATAACCATAACGATCAATGTCAGAATAAGGATAATGGCAAAAAATGGCAGCAACATGGCCAAAATGACCCGTCCGGGGGAAGTCTGGTGGACAGACATAAAACCAATAAAAGTACAGACCATCGACCATAACCAACCAATAAAGGGACCAAAAACCGGAATTATGGCCAAAACCATCGGTGCTGAAGAATAACTAACAACCCTGTATGTGGCTTCATAACCAAAGCTGCCCGATTTTACAGCTAACAGACATAAGTGATTGATCCAACTGACAACAAACAATATTACAGTAAGGACAACAGGATACATAATCAAGAGAAAAGCAGAACCAAATCCAAAAAGACCCATTCCCAGAAGACCTTCAGTCTGACTTTGCATCTGGGGGACTACGCCTAACATCTTCCAAATCAACTGAGCAATGGCCTGTATCTCAGCGACCAAGAGATAAAAAATAAGGGGCTTTTGGAACCCAAGATCAAGATTCAGAGAACTAAAAAATAGGAGAGGGGAAAACATGATACATTTTATGGTTTGGAAAAAACCCGGGAAAAAACCGTATTCATCCAATTGTTCCCAAGGAATCTTACCCTTGCCTTCAGGATTTATCCATGATCTGTCCGGGGTTTGATCCTTTTTTTCTTCTTCAGGCGCTGAATCCAGGGATTCCAATTCTGACCAAATATCTTTCTCTTCAGTAAAATCATTCGTATTGGAGATAGCTGTTGAATCTTCTTGTCTCTGATACCCTGGTTCGGTAGATAAATCTTGCTTCTCCTGGATCTGTTCACGAAAATTGAATTTATGCCCACACTTAGGACAGGTTGCTTTAACTGCTTTCTGAGGAACTTTATCCTCAGGTATATCTCTTTTAAAATGACACTGTGGGCATTCAATCCACATAAAGCCCCCTTTCAAAATGTAGAACCAAAACTCATGAAAAAGCAAGGATACAGAGCCAAGCCTATAAACAACTCCTACTGCCCAAGGGATGACATTTAACCCCTTAATGAGCAAGAATCAAGACCTATTTAAAATCTCATCTTTTCAAATCATTACTGACCATCAGTCCTCTTTTTCAAAAAACTCTTTCTCTGCTCCACACTTGGGGCAAACCCAATCCTCTGACAAATCCTCAAAGACTGTTCCTGGTTCGACTCCATGTTCATAATCACCTTCATTAGGATCATAAACATACCCACACGGGCATTCATATCTGTCCATAACTTACCTCCCCATTCAAAGTAAACTCGTTTATAACCATATATCCTTATGCATTATCTACCTATATTTATTTACACAATATAGATAAATCAGATCCTTGACCCTGTAAAAAATCAATTATCAACATTTCTGACTGAGGATCTATTTCCATACCCTTTTTAACCATACGTTTTACTGTATTCTTCCAATACTCATGTCCCTGGTCAAGATTTTTACAGACTATGAGTCTGGAATGACATGTAAAACATTTTGTTTCCAGCATCTCCAGCTCAGAAGGGTGATTATCTTCAGAACAGCCCATAATTAAGACAAAAAGGATAAGAACCAAAAAATGGTAAAAAATCTTCCTCATTCAAGCAACTCAGATATGATTTAAAGGTCCAACAAGGTCTCTGGGCAGTCTAAACATATCACATATTAAACAATATACATCCAACAACCGCACCAGTCAAACAAGTTGACAATGTCCCGGCTAGAATGGCTTTAAGACCTAGGTTGACTATCTCGACTCGTCTCTCCGGTATCAATCCTCCCATCCCCCCGATCATAATACCCAAAGATCCGAAATTGGCAAAACCACACAGGGCATAGGTCATTATAAGACAAGATCTTGAAGAGAGGTCCTGGGATGGTAATTTGCTCATGTCGATATAGGCCAAAAATTCATTCAAGATAGTTTTTGTACCCATCAAACTCCCAGCAGTCAAACTCTCCTGCCAGGGTATACCAACCAGCCAGACTACAGGGGCCATAACCCAGCCTAGCAATCTTTGCAAAGACAATGGCTCAGAAGCAATCTCAGGTAGCAGGAGCAGGATCTGATTGACCAAAGAAACTAAGGCTAAAAGGACAATAAGCATGGCTATAATATTTATAAGCAGATAAATCCCTTCCAAAGTGCCGTTTGTAATAGCATCCATACTGCTTTTAGCCTTGACCGGAGAAGCCATCTCGGCTTCAGTTAACTTTTCCGGTGGGGTTGGAATCATTATCCGAGCAACAGCAATAGCAGCCGGGGCGCTTAAAAGTGAAGCAATAAGCAAATGCCCCATGGCATTCGGCAAAACATTCTCCAGGATAGAGGCATACAAAACCATCATAGTCCCGGCAATAGTTGCCATACCTGAAGTCATCAAAGAAAAGATCTCGCCCCTATCCAGGTAATTGAGATACTTTTTAATAAATAAAGGTGCTTCAATCATGCCCACAAAGACATTGGCAGCCGTTCCAAAACCTTCCGCCCCGCCAAGGCCTAATGTCTTTTGTAAAAAAGAGGCAAATCCTTTAACAACAACTTGTAAGACCCGCCAGTAGTACAACAAAGAGGTTAAGGCACTGACAACCAGGATCAAAGGCAACCCTCTAAAGGCCAATATATATGTTTGTCCCTCTTCTTTCTGAACAAAAGGGATTTCTCCTCCACCCAAATAGCCAAAGACAAAAGAAGTCCCAGCCTTGGTAGCCTTTTCTAAAGCAAAGACCATCTTATTCAAGACCAAAAATATGTTTCTGGAAAAAGGCAATTTTAGTAAAATGACTGCCAGAACAAATTGAAGGACCAAAGCGGAAATCACTGTCCGCCAAGGGATCTTGGACCGATTCTCTGACAGGGCAAGAGCTAGTCCCAACAAAAAGCAAATACCCAACAGAGACTGCAGTACATTAAACATCCAAAGACACCTTAGATTGAAGCCCAAAAGCTTATTGACAAGCAGATTCGGATAACTTATTTATATAATATAATGAACTTTTTCAAAAACTGATCAGAGTAATAATTTAAAAAGCAACATACGAGTTAGGAGGTGAAACCATGAAAGTCATTTCACCAGCTTTTTCTGAAAAGGATGAGATCCCTAAACCATATCTGATGCCCGGGGCTGAAGGGAGCAACCTTTCTATTCCCCTTGAATGGTCTGAAGTCCCCAAAGGAACACAATCATTTGCCCTAGCAATAATTGATCCACATCCCATTGCTAATAACTGGATCCATTGGCTGGTTATCAACATCCCTGCAGAAACGACCTCTCTAAGTGAAGGTGCTTCGAGCCAAAATATGCCCACTGGGGCAAAAGAATTGCAAAATTCTTTTGGCAAGATTGGCTATGGTGGACCTCAACCGCCAAAGGGAACTGGAGAACATCCCTATGTTATAACTGTATACGCCCTTAATATTGACCACTTAGACCTACGAGATGACGCCTCCCTAAAAGAGTTTAAAGAAGCTATCCAGGACAAGGTGTTGGATCAAGCTGAGTTAACCGGGGTATATGAACAAGAATAAGCCTATAAGGGGGATGCATAACACCATTGTCTCTTAGCGCAACAATTTGACAGCACAAAATTCCCCGCACATAGCACATTCTTCGCGTGAGGCAAACTTTTCTCTACGTTTGGAGACAATCGCTGGATCAAGGGCATGTTCTTTAATCTTTTCCCAATCCAAGTCGCTTCTGGCTTGGGATATAGCATTGTTCCTATCCACAGACTTAGGGCGTTGGATCGATATCTCAGCCGAATGGGCAGCTAGAAGGGAGGCTTTTACCCCTTGCCAGACATCATTCTCATTGGGTAAGGTAAGGTGTTCGGCCGGAGTGATATAACACAAGAAATCAGCTCCATAATATCCGGCCAGGGCTCCTCCAATGGCACCAACAATATGATCATAACCAGGGGCAATATCTGTAGTCAAAGGTCCCAAAACATACAAAGGAGCGCTATGACAAATCCTCTTGACGCTTTGAATCTGAGACTGAATCAAATGAAGAGGCACATGGCCAGGACCCTCTATCATCACTTGAACCCCATATTCTTTAGCCATACTAGCTAATTCACCAAGGACAATAACCTCCTGCCATTGAGCACCGTCTCCGGCATCAGCCCCTGCCCCTGGTCGCAGCCCATCGCCAAGGCTGATAACAACATTGTATTCCAGACAGATTCTTAAAAGTCTATCAAAGTCCTCAAGCAGAGGATTCTCTTTTTGATTCCTTTCCATCCATCGAGCTAAGATAGAACCCCCTCGAGAAACAATACCTAGCTTCCGATTTTCACCCCTGGCCAAAGCAGCTCCTTTGGCAGTTACACCGCAATGCAAAGTCATAAAATCAACACCTTGCTCAGCCTGTTTCTGGATTTCCTCAAATAATTCACTAGAGGTCATTTCCGCAGGATCCCTTTGATCAGCTATATACTTTTGAGCCACCCCATAAATTGGTACAGTGCCTAGAGGCAAAGCAGTCGACTCCATCATCTTTGTTCTAATGCTATCCAAGTCCCCTCCTGTGGACAGATCCATAACCGTATGCGCTCCGGCCTCCTCTGCTGCCTTGGTCTTGGATATCTCCAGATCGATATCATTTAAAAAGGGTGAGGTCCCCAAATTGGCATTAACTTTGATCGAACCAGGCTGTCCAATCAAGGTTGGTTTAACCCCAGTATGTTTCGGATTGGCCAAGATAACCATGCTGCCTTGCTGCAGCCCTTCAGCTATCTGTCCTTGATCCAAATCTTCCTCATCAGCTATCTGCTGAATATAATTATTAAAATAATTTTTGAGTATCTGATTCTTTTTGAACATAGCCTAAACCACTCCATGTTCTTATAAGATCCCCAATAATTGTTAAGCAACTTGGAGTCTTATTTTAAGGTTAACATGAAAAGAACGTGGACCGTGAACCGTTGACCGAAAAAAAGCCTGAAGAAAGAATTTCTTAATTTATTCATCTTGCGGTTCACGGTGAACAGTCAACGTTTTCTATCATGATTGGTTGTGCCTTTAAGATACGAAGGTTCTTAGGGAAACAAACTTGGTCGGCTGTATTAGACAAAATGTTTCAAAACAGGATTTCCCATACCAATATCCAAATAATTTTGAATAGATAGAGAAATATAATCCTTGGCCTTCTGAACAGCTGCCTCAAGAGACTCACCCAGGGCTATATTGGCAGCTATAGCCGATGAATAGGTACAACCTGTCCCGTGCAAACGGGAAGAGGAGACAAATTTTGGCCGTAACTCAGTCGTTTTCCAGCCTAAATCAAGGACATCAACACCAGGTGCACCGGTAAAATGCCCCCCTTTTATCAAGACCTGGGCTGGCCCCATCTCCATCAATTCCCGGGAGGCAGATTTCATGTCCTCCATAGCTTTGATAGATCTCCCGGTCAATCTTTCAGCCTCATGGACATTTGGCATCACTAAATCAGCCAAAGGAAAAAGCTCTTCAACCAGCACTCTCTGGGCCTCTTCCTTTAAAAGAACGTAACCACTCTCGGAAACCATAACCGGATCCAGGACTACAAAAGGGAAATCTACGATCTTAGCTGCCTGAACTATTGACCTTATGATCGGGGGAGAAAAGACCATCCCAATCTTGACCACCTGAATAGTTATGTCCTCAAAAAGGGACACTATCTGATCTCTGACAATCTTAGAAGGCATCTCCTGAACCAAACCCACCTGCTGAGTATTTTGAACAGTTACAGCTGTGACTGCAGTCAAGCCATAGACCCCATGAGCATGAAAAGTCTTGAGATCTGCTTGCAGCCCGGCACCTGCACAAGGATCTGAACCGGCAATACTTAAAGCTTTCTTTATCTCCCCCATATCAAAGCCCCTAGCCTTTAAGCCGGCCGGCAATCTCTTGGGCAATCTTCTCACCGGACAGGAGCATGCCCCCGAAAACCGGGCCCATACGGTATGAACCAAAGCAGGCATTTGCAGCCATACCGGCAACAAAAACCCCGGGGAAGACCTCCTGGGTATTGCTGACTGTTTTGGCCTCAGCCTGCTCAGCCCACATCGATTGTTCCCCTTCAATAGTACCTGAAGGGGTAAATAAACGGACATCGTTTTTACGGACCAAAGTATTGAGGACCTCAAGATCGTGTCCAGTACACTCAACAAGATAGCGGCAATTGACAACAAGAGGATCAACATGGAGACCGGCTATCTCCAGGGCACTGTTATTGATAACTAGCCCTGTAACACGCTTAGTCCCATCCTCATCCTCTCTTAAGACCACATCCTCAACACTCATACAATTAAAGACTTGGGTACCGCTTAAAGTCGCCCTTGAGGCCATGGTAGTGGTAGCCGTAACCGCATCAGCTGTGTAGTATCCTTTTTTGTATTCCTTGACCGGGATCCCTGCCTGCTCAAGGATGTGTTTACTCTCATCCTGAACAACAATAAAGTTCCAAGTCATACCACCGCCCCACATTCCACCGCCAATTGACAGTTTTCGCTCAAAAATAGCTGTCTTAAAGCCTTGTTCAGCAAGTTTCCAGGCTGCTGTCATCCCAGAGGGACCAGCCCCTACAAGGGCAACATCCAGTTGTAGACAGGAAATGAATTTTTGGTAATACTCGCTCATAATTGCTTCTGAAATTACAATCTCTTCTAAGGACATGTATTTTCTCCTTTTTTGTCATAAAGATTCCAATATCCGTTTTAAAAAAGACTTTTTCGGATGGAAACTCGTTGGTGATAAGAGCATGTCGAGCCTGATGCAGACCAGTGGATTATCGGCTAAAACAGACTTTGAATCTCTCATATCAACTTGATCCTCCTGTTTCAAAACAAGTCACTTTTGGGATTCAGCAAATAGAAAACCGTGACCTTTCTAAAAACAAACTTAACATGAAAGAACGTGGACCGTGAACCGTTGACCGAAGAACTGAGAGTAAAGGGATAATTTCTTAACATCTTTGTCTTACGGTTTACAGTTCACGGTTCTCAGTTCACATTCTTTTCATGCTTCGTTATGCCTGGAAAGGCATGTGACTTCAAAAGAAATGATCTGATGTGAGGTGATTGTGGGAAAACAGATAAGGATTAAAAGAGAGGACTGTAAAAGGAGATCCGCATTCCCTTCGACAGTACGAACTGTATCAGGTTCGATGGGTTTCCTCTCAGTTCTGTTTCTTACAACAGAACACCCCAATCGGATCAAATACCATTTATTTTCTCTAAAGGATTTTGTCAAGGAGTTCTAAGACATTTTTTTGTACCCCAATTACACGTTTATTGTGTAGAAAAT
>CAYUNZ010000038.1:7879-19148 GCA_964446205.1 uncultured Desulfohalobiaceae bacterium
GTAGAAAATTCCTCTAACTTGATTCTCAATATTCAAAGTCGTAGACTATCTTAGTCAAATCCAAATTCAAAAACTTATTTTTAACCCTTTACAAAAAAAATAAATTTAATTAGTTAATTTGACTGTTATATAAAATTTTGAGCCTAAGTTACATGCTTAGTTACTTCCTGACCGGGAATTTTAAATTTCCGGATGGGAACTTGTTAGATGAATGTATTGAAAAAGGATTTTCTATGATAAACGTCCAAGGGCTGACCAAATACTTTCACGATTTCTGTGCCGTGGATCATGTAGATTTTCATATTCAACAAGGTGAAATCGTAGGGCTTCTTGGTCCAAACGGAGCCGGTAAAACAACAACACTTCGTATCTTGACTGGTTATTTGAAACCTACCTCAGGTTCGGTCAAAATACTTGATTTCGATCTCATGGCCAATCCCTTGGGAATAAAAAAGCGCTTGGGTTATCTGCCTGAATCTATCCCCTTATACAAGACCATGTTGGTATATGATTTTCTTTTATATGTTGCGACTATACATGGCTTGGTCCAGCCGCAACTAACAGATAGGATGAATGAGGCCGTCAAGGTCTGCGGACTGCGTTCAGTCATGCATAAGCCAATTAGCGAGCTCTCTAAAGGGTTCCAGCAACGTTTGGGACTAGCCCATGTCCTTATTCATGATCCAGAGATACTGATTTTGGATGAACCTACTTCCGGTCTCGATCCCAACCAAATCTTAGAGATCAGGGGATTGATTCGGGAAATCGGCAAAAAAAAGACAGTCATCCTCTCGACCCATATACTGAGTGAAGCTGAAGCTACTTGCGACCGGATGATGATAATTCATAATGGAGGCATAGTGGCAGATGGCACACCAGATTCTCTCAAGTATCAAATAGATAAACAAGGCTCGCTTAACATAACCTTGGAGAAGGCTCAATTTTCAGAGGTTAAGTCATATTTGGAAAATATCCCCGGTATTTATGAAATCGAAAAACTACCAACCGAACAAAACATCCCAGACTCTATTTCTCTGCGTATTAAAGGGATCGGTGATGTCGATATGAGAAGATCTGTTTATGCGGCTATCAAAGAAAAAGACTGGACTTTGTTGGAGATGTCTCTGGAAAAACAATCACTGGAAAACATTTTCAAAGATCTCACCCAGGAGAACTAAATATGTCAACTATCTTGTCCATTTGGCACAGGGAGTTCAAAGACTACTTTGTCACCCCCATTGCCTACCTGGTCATAGCCATCTTTCTGCTTGTCACTGGCTGGTTCTTTTTTAGCACATTTTTCCTAAAAAACCAGGCCAGTTTAAGAGACTTTTTTAATTTATTACCCCTAACCTTTTCCTTTGTCATCCCGGCCTTAACCATGCGCCTTCTGGCCGAAGAATTCCAACAGGGTTCTTATGAGCTTTTAATCACCCTGCCTGTCAAGGGAAGGGACATTATCATCGGCAAATTCCTAGCCAGCTTTTCCGTAGTTGTTGCCTTACTCATACCAACTTTGGTTTACCCCTTAACTGTATCTTATTTAGGGAATCTAGATTGGGGTCCAGTTATAGGTGGTTATATTGGGGCCCTATTTTTGGGTGGCAGTTTTTCCGCTTTGGGTCTGTTGACCTCATCATTGACCAGAAACCAAATTATTGCCTTTATCCTAGGATCAGTCATCTGCTTTGCTCTGTCTTTACTGGACAAGATGCTGGTCTTTATCCCCCAGTCAATACTTGAAGTTGTTCAGTACTTGGGAGCGGGTTACCACTTTCAAAATATTGCCAAAGGGATTCTAGATACCAGAGATATATTATATTTTCTAAGTCTTATATTTATAGGGCTGTATTTGACCTCTCTTACGATCCAATCAAGAGAATAAGGAGACGTTCATGGGGCTGTCTGAAAAATATGTCAAATTTATTTTATATCTAGTAATTATTGTTTTGCTGAATATCGCCGGGTCTTCATTTTTTTTCCGAATTGATTTAACCCAGGACAAAAAGTATTCACTCTCATCGATTAGCAAGGAATCAGTCCAAGATCTCTCAGAGCCTTTGACCATTAAAGCCTTTTTTAGCTCCGAGCTACCTCCTCCATACAATACTGTTGAAAGATATTTTCGAGATCTATTAAATGAATATTCCCGACATACCAAGACCAATTTCAATTTTAAATTCTACAACATAGGACCTGACTCAAAAAAAGAAAAGCAAAAGGCTTCAAGTTACGGTATTCATCCAGTCCAGGTCCAAGTTGTCCAAAAAGACGAGTTAAAATACAAGAAAGCTTATTTGGGAGCGGTCATTCTTCATGGTGATGCCATGGAAAAACTGCCAACAATTACCTCAACCTCCAACCTGGAATATCGATTGACAAGTGCTATTCAGAATCTAAAAAACACTGTCAGTGCCTTACTAAACATAAACCAACCAATCCAAGCCCGCCTATATATATCCCCAACACTTAAGACAATTGCCCCATACATGGGCCTTGATACCCTAAAAGAACTACCGAAAAATCTTAAAAAAATGACCAAGGATATCAACAAACAGTATTATAATAAACTAGATTTTGACACAGTTGATCCATCCCAAATTCCAGCAAAAAAACAAGGACAGCTTACTCAGTACCAACTGCAAGAGTTTGAATGGCCAAACATAGAAAAAGCCGGCATATCCTCTGGAGAGGGAAAAATCGGACTAGTCCTTAAACACAAAGACAAATTCCGGACTATTTCTTTAGTTCAAACAATGAGAGTCCCTCTTTTGGGTACTCAGTACAATCTCATTGACCAGGAGCAATTAAAAGACTCGATACAAGAAAATGTCAGATCATTATTGGGTATCCAACAAAATATCGGTTATCTTACTGACCACGGCACTCCTGCTATCTCAAAATACACCCGGCGCGGTAGCAATACTTTAACTGCCTTTAATGATTTGATATCAAAAAACTATAACCTGCAAAATATCAACCTGAAACAAGGCATTCCAGATGGACTGCCCTGTCTGATAATTGCCGGTCCTCAGCAAAAGTTCTCTGCTTATGAGCTGTATCAGATTGATCAGGCCCTTATGCATGGCACAAATTTAGCCTTTTTTCTAGACTCATTTGTTCAGAAAAAACAATCACGACAACAACAAATGATGTCACGATCTCAGGGCTATAAGCTCAATAAAACCGGTTTGGAGAAACTCCTAGCCCATTATGGGCTTAAGACTCAAGATGCAGTTGTCCTGGATCAGGACTGTTACAAACAACAAGTCTCCCAAGAAAGAGGTGGAGGGGAACGCCCGATTTACTTTGCTCCGGTTATCAAAAACAAAAATATCAACCACGACATTTCTTTTATGAAGAATATCAAAGGACTTGTCGGATTTAAGATGTCTCCAGTCAAGACTGCTCTAGATCAATCCCAACAAGATCGGTTAGAATCAACAAAGTTGTTTACCTCATCTAAACGTTCTTGGCTCATGAAAGAAAATATCCAATTCAATCCACTCATGATCCATCCACCTAAATCTGAGGACAATATGCAACAATATCCCTTGGCTTATCTACTCTCAGGCCAATTTGAAAGCTACTTCAGCAACAAACCTATCCCGGAAAAAGATACCAAAGAGAATAGTACCATTAAAGAAAGTGCCAAAGCAAAGAAAGGTAAACTAGATGTTGAATCCAACATTAAGTCCAAAGGGTTTAAGCGTGATCATGTTAAGTCAGGCCAGATCTTTCTTTTAGCCTCCTCAAAGATGTTGACAGATACCGTGCTTGAGTCCAAAGGTCAGTCTCCTAATTCTATACTTGTCATGAATATAATTGATCAATTGAATAACCGAGGAGAAATGGCTGAATTAAGAAGCAAGGTCCAAAAATTTAACCCCTTAAGAGAAACCAATCATACGACCAAGCTGAGCCTTAAGGCCATCAATATAGCTGGTCTACCCTTTCTTGTCTTGGTCTTTGGACTATTTGTCTGGTTACGAAGATCACAAAGGAAAAGACACATCCAGTCACTCTTTGAACAAAGCTAACCAATAAACTCATGGCCATTAATGAGTTAAGATCAATTATAACCCAAAGGGTCGGAGTCGGAGAAAATTTATGACTATAAAAAAGGAATACTGTATCCTTGTAGTTATTATTGCCATATTAGCTGTCTACATTTATTTACATAAAAGTAATGAAATGCATTATCAGCTACCAGAACTACCTCAATTAAAGACTGAAGATATTACTAAGCTACAAATAAGCCAACCGGAAAATGACATTGTACTTAAACAAAGCAATGGACAATGGACTATTGAACCTGAGGGTTTTACTGCCAATAAAGGCAAGATTCAAAAATTGCTTGCTACCATTTCTGACTTGAGCCTGACAGCCCTTGCCTCAACATCAAAGACTTACAATCGATACGGCTTGTCTAAATCCAAGCGTATCCAAGTCAAAGCCTGGCAGGGTGATAAATTGGTAAGATCTTTTTATGTTGGAAAGTCAGGGAAAAATCATAGCACTGCTTTTGTCAAACTAACAGATGATCCCAATATTTATGTTGTCAGTTCCAACCTAAAAAATAAATTCTCAAAAAATAAAGAAGAGTTAAGAGATAAGACAGTTTTGACTTTTGACCCGAAAAAGATCAAAGCAGTTACTTTGAATCATAAAAACAAACAAATGAAACTCCAAAAAGTCCCTGCCAACAAGACTAATGCAACCAAGGCCACAAAATCCGGAAAATCATATCTATGGGCAACAAAAGGAAAGACTGTCATAACCTCAAAAAAGGTTGACAAACTCCTGCAGCAAATTGCTGACCTTCATTGTTCCAAATACTTAGATAACAAATCCCATATATCTGATCTTGAACCTATCTATACAATCTCTCTAAAAAACAAGTCCAATTACTCACTAAAACTCTATCAGCCAGAATCCAAAGAAAATAAGGATAAGGGGCAAAATAGATATTCCGGCACTTCCTCAGATTGCCAATATTCCTTTACTCTTGCCCAATATACCGGCAAACAGATTGTTAAGGCCCTAAAATCTCTGTTACAAGAAACAAATGGTACAGCTGCAAAATGAGCAGATATATTGGAACTCAAACAATGCCTATACCAGAAATAAAATAACTATATGTCGGATTACAAAAAGGCCAAAGGGCCTTATCCTTCAGCTCAGGAGATTGTTCAAGAGACTCGAAAAGTTGAAGACTTGGATTCGCCTCAATATCAATCAGCATCCTATAAACTTGCTTTTCAAGATGAAGAGTTCCTCCTGCGAGATGAACTTCGCCCAACACGATTTCAGCTTGAACTTTTAAAACCAGAAGTTATACTGCAGGAATTTAATATCACCTCTACGGTTGTTGTCTTTGGCAGTTCCAGGATCCCTGACCCTCAATCAGCTGAACAGACAATAAAAGATATTGAGTTCAAGCTCAAACAATCCCCTGAAGATACAAACCTACAAAAACAGCTAACTAAAGCCATCAAGAGAAAAGAGCTTTGTAGATACTATCTTGAGGCTCAGGCCTTTGGAAAGCTAATCTCTGAAAATAGTCAAACATATCACCTAGTAATCATTACCGGGGGCGGACCTGGTATAATGGAGGCCGCCAATCGTGGAGCAAATGATAGTGGAGCACAGTCAATAGGCCTGAACATCGTCCTTCCTTTTGAGCAGTTCCCCAACCCTTACATAACTCCAGAATTAAGTTTTAAATTCCATTACTTTGCCACCAGAAAAATGCACTTTCTTTTAAGGGCCAGAGGTCTAGTTG
This sequence comes from uncultured Desulfohalobiaceae bacterium, assembly GCA_964446205.1. Taxonomy (GTDB): domain Bacteria; phylum Desulfobacterota; class Desulfovibrionia; order Desulfovibrionales; family Desulfothermaceae; genus CAYUNZ01. The sequence goes on from CAYUNZ010000038.1 coordinate 13,665, forward strand.
CCTTTCCCGGAGGATTTGGCACTCTTGATGAACTCTTTGAGACATTGACTCTGCTTCAAACCAGGAAAATCAATCATATACCGATTGTCTTATTCAACAAGGCTTACTGGAATAGGATCATTAATTTTGAGGCCATGGTCGAAGAGGGTACCATATCTAGAGAAGACCTGTCCTTGTTTCATTATGTGGAATCAGCCCAACAGGCCTGGGACATTATCTCTCAATTTAATCGTCAGGATTAATATGAGAAGAATGTTGACCGTTAACCGAAGAAACAAGAATAAAAAAGTTGTTATCTTCTTCGGCAGGTTACAGTTCAGGATCTACAGTTAAAGTTCGTTAACATTTAAGCCTCCCTCAATTTGATCTCTTCCCACAATCTATTCTTTTCTTCCAGGCTCAAATCATCCCAATTAAGTCCTTTAACCCTAACCTGCTTATGCATGGCTCTCCAACGGTGCATAAATTTCTGGCAAGACTTTTGAAGAGCAGAATCAGACTTGATATTATGACGACGACCATATTCAACAAAGGAAAAAAGAACATCCCCGAACTCATCTTCCATCTTTTCCTGATCCTCACCCTCCTTGGCCTTAAGCCATTCCTGCCACTCGTGGTCAAGACTTTTTTCCTGCTCTGAATCGTTTTCCCAAGTGAAACCATTCTTGGCAGCCTTGGAGTGCAAACGGTAGGCCTTCATAAGCGGAGGCAAGGAAACTGGGATAGAATCCAAAGGATCGAAGCTGTCATTATCTAATCCCTGATCACGCCTTTCTTGAGACTTGATCTCTTCCCATTTTTTATGAAGCTCTTCCCTGTTATTTAATTGCAGATCCTGAAAGACATGGGGATGTCGACGAATCATTTTTGAGGCACTCTTGTCAAACACATCCTGAAGTTCAATAACCCCTTGCTTCTTTAGCAAGGTGGACACAAAACATAGAAGAAAAAAAACATCTCCTAGCTCATCCCTGATGGAGGGAACCGAATCAGCCCTAATAGCATCAACAAGTTCATAAGTCTCTTCTAGAATATAGTCGCAGAGAGATTTCGGAGTTTGTTCCTTGTCCCAGGGACATCCGCTAGGACCCAACAATGTCTCGATCACATCAAATATACAATCATAATTACCATAAGACATGCAGCTCTACTCCTTTAGCCCTGTCGCTTATCCAAATCATCCAACTTAATATCAAACCATTCACGCAGGTCTTTGTTTCCTTTCAAAATGGACTCTTTCATATCTTCAGGGACAAGATGGGTGAACGACCTTGATAGTTCATACATATATGGTACTATTTTTGATTCCTTGACAAGAGAGGTAGAGGGTACAAAATATATAAGCAACATGAGTATGACTACACAAAAAATAAAGCCTTTCCCAAAGCCAAACAACCCCCCTCCTATACGATCTAGCCAAAGCAACATCACTACCTGCAGGATTTTTCTAAAGATCGAACCAACCAAAATACATCCGACAAGGACAGCCAAAAATATCAAGGCATAACTTACAATATTGATAAAACGGAATTGGGTAATTTTGAACAAGAACTCGGAAAGTAGAGGATAATAGCTATTGGCTATCAAAAAACCGGTAACCAGACCTGCTATAGAGGCACATTCCATAACCAGCCCCCGAGATAGGCCACGAATAAGGGTATACCCAAGTATTAAAATAAAGACCCCATCAAGAATATTCAAATCATCCTCCGTAGTTGTATTTTAGCACAGACATTCTTTTTTCTTTAGCAAACAGGATGCATTACGAGTTTTTTTTGTAGTTTACCGAATTAGATATCTAAAACTGTCAACAGGAGCCTTTGGCCTAATTTGCTAAAAGAATCTTTGAAATTCTTTGGCTTGCTAGAAAGGCCGGAGGGTCAAGATTCCTCTTCAAGCAAACCTCAGAAAATCAAGAGCTAGAAGCTACTAAGGGCCAAAGGGTCCCTATTAAAGAGGGACAATGATCAAAAGCCTCGTAAACCTTCCGAACAATAGTCAATAGTCAGCGTTTGTAGCTGATAATTTGAATGTTTAACTTGACAGTCCAGCAATCAATGCCTATTTAATCCCTACAAAATTTTTCAAAAAGGAGTAGATAACATGTCTTATGATATCCAGCTTGTAAAGCTCATTAACGGGGATATGGCCTTGGGTAAATTAGACAAAGAAAAAGGTCAACTAAAAGACCCAGCTATTTTACAAACAGTTCCCACTCAGCAGGGTAGCGTACAAATGGCCCTATTACCATTTGGCTATCCGTTTGATATGGAGATTCAGGGAGAAATTTCTTTAGATCATGTTATATATTATTATAAAAATATCCCTGATGACCTGAAAAACAAGTATTTTGAAGCATCCAGCAATTTGACACTCTCCTCTTCAAACGATCTGCAAAATTTGCAAAATTTGACTGGCCAAGGCCAACAAAGGGGTGGTAATGTAACCAACATTAGTGACTTATTCAAAACTTGACATTATGCTACAGATTAGAAGTTCCCATCCGGAAATTTTTAATTTCCGGATATGGAAACAACAAGTTTTCAATTCGGAAACTAGATAGTCAGACAACTTGCCTCAAGGCGGCTATAAGGCCGCCTTTTGCCTTATGGGCCTATTCATTCAAGATGATCAACAGGTGTTTTTATCTAAAATATGCAAGAGTTACTTCCCCTTTTACCGCACCCAAGCCACTATCTAGGCAATGAGTTAAATTCAATTCATAAGAATTTAGAAGAGATAAGGCTAAGATGGTGTTTGGCCTTTCCTGATCTTTATGGAATAGGTATGTCCCATTTGGGGCAAAAAATTCTTTACCATATACTCAATAACCATCCCCAAATTTGGGCGGAACGAGCCTTTGCCCCCCATCCTGAAGCAGCCAAGATCTTACGTCAATTCAAGACCCCACTTTGTTCCTTAGAATCGGACACACCCCTTGCTAATATGGACATAATCGGCTTTAGTATTACCCACGAACTTAGCTATACAACAATATTGTATATGTTAGACTTGGCTGGTATCCCTCTGTATTCTAAAGAACGTGATGATCAATATCCTATTATCATTGGAGGAGGCGGATCAACTTACAATCCCGAACCAATAGCCCCGTTCATAGACTGCTTTGTCATTGGTGAAGGTGAAGAGGTCGCCATTGAGCTATCCAATTATCTTCTAGAGTCAAAAGAATCAAGGGGGTTGAGAAAGGATCTGCTGATTAAGCTCTCAACACTACCTGGGATATATATACCAGATAATTTTAGCTTAACCAAGAATAACAACCAATTTGAGGTCCCGGACAATCCCAAAAATCACTATATAAGCAAAAGGACCATAACCGACCTGGATCAAATCTACTTTCCTACAGAACAAATCCTTCCCTATGGGAAAACAGTGCACGACAGATTAACACTAGAAATTGCAAGAGGATGCACACGTGGTTGCCGATTCTGTCAAGCTGGCATGACTTACCGGCCGGTACGGGAACGTTCCCTAACACAGCTGGATGACCTTATCCATGAAGGTCTAAAAGAGACTGGCTACGAAGAATTTTCATTTTTATCCTTAAGTACTGGCGATTTCTCTGCCCTAGATGAACTCTTTGCCAATAGCTATGCCCATTGCCGGCAAGAGCAAGTCGCTATATCCCTACCTTCTCTCAGGGTAGGCTCATTAAACCCCAGTCTCTATAACTTGCTATCCAATCTCAGGAGGACCGGGGCCACTTTTGCTCCTGAAGCCGGCACTGAAAGGTTGAGAAATGTCATTAACAAAGACATCTGCGATTCAGACCTCCTAGAAGATATCCAAACCCTTTTCAGCCTAGGTTGGCATAGGATAAAACTATACTTCATGATCGGTTTACCTACAGAAACAGATGAGGATATCCAGGGCATCTTTAAGTTGTGCCAAAAGATAGTCTCTAAACTGGATAATAAATCAGGCAAGACAATGATCACCGCTCATATTGCCCCCTTTGTACCCAAACCACAAACTCCTTTTCAATGGGAACAACAATGCCCAATCCAAGATATCAAGCAAAAAATGGCCACCCTGCAAAACCTCTTCAGGTCTGAAAAGAGGCTCAAATTACGATGGCACCAACCTGAGATGAGTTATTTGGAAGGGATCTTTTCCAGAGGGGATAGAGCCCTGGCCCCTTGTATCAACGCAGCATATGAAGAAGGAGAAATCCTGACAAGCTGGCAGGAACATTGTCATTTTAATAAATGGGAAAAAGTCTTTAAAGAGAAAGATATCAACCCGGAAAGATATCTTGGCCGACGGGATCCAAATAGCTTTTTACCCTGGGACCACATCAGTACAAAGGTCAGCAAAGATTTCCTCCAAAAAGAATACCAGAGGTCTTTGAATGAAAAGACAACGCCTGATTGCAGATACCATCCCTGCCAACAATGTGGGGTCTGCCAAGAAAATGATTCTGGCTATGCTCAAGAAAGACGGGAGGGACTAAGACCCAAGGTAATTAACCCTCAAGGTTCTGAAAGGAAGGACTTACAAGGGCTAGAAGATCACCAGCAATGGCAAGATTTACACAAAAAACAGGCTTGCTATCGTCTTTGGTATAAAAAGGAAGGGCCGGCAAAATATCTTAGCCAACTAGAGTTACAAACCTTTTTTGAAAGATTCTTTCGAAAGGCCAAGATTCCCCTTACCTTCTCCCGAGGCTTTCACTCCTCACCTATAATTTCCTTTGCTAGAGCTCTGCCTGTCGGTGTCTCCAGCAAAAAGGAATGGTGCCTTTTTACCATCCGATCCTCTATCCCTGGTCCAAAATTACTCCACCTGCTTCAGTCCACCTCCTCACTTCCAGGCTTACAAGTCTTGGGGGTAGATCAAATCAATCCATCTACCAAACCTGATTTGTCAACCCATGAAGAGTTTAAGATCACCTTTTTTGTCTCCAAAGAGCAGGCCAAGGTATACCAAGAACAGTGGGATGAAGTTATGGCTAGCCAAGAATTCTTCTTCCAAAAGAAAACAAAAAAAGGGAACAAAAAGGTCAACCTAAGTGAACACCTCTTATCTGTTGACAATATCTCTGAGCAAGAAACTCAACTTATCTTTAATTGGCAAAATGGCTACCTAAATCCATTACTAGTTGTTTATACTGTAAATTCAGGCATCGATCCGCGCTCTTTTGAGCTGTGTAAAACTAACCAATTCTGAACATCCCACAAGCCTATGAAAAAAAGTTTACCGTCCTTCATTAACCCGCTTATCACGGAGAATAAAAAGGGTGGAAGCAAATAGCCTATAACCTATATATTGAATCTCTTAACTATTTACTCCGTACTATTTGCTTTTTATGTTAACCTCCATGCCCTGGCGGGCATAACGAAGCATGAAAGAAGACGTTGACCGTTCACCGTGGACCGTGAACCGCAAGATAAAGAAATTAAGAAATGATTTCTTCATGCTTCTTTCGGTCAACGGTTCACGGTCAACATTCTTTCATGTTAA
>CAYUNZ010000039.1:0-19144 GCA_964446205.1 uncultured Desulfohalobiaceae bacterium
TTTATGTGATAGGATTTATCTAACAAAAATGTAATTTGATTACAATTTTCAAAGGACTAAATACTATGAGAGATTTTAGACATCCTTTAATCTAGCTCTAACATGAAAAGAACGTGGACCGTTTACTGTTGACCGTTTACCTAATAAATAAGAATAAAGGGATAATTTTAAAGTCCTCGGCTTTTACGGTTAACTACTTTTCATACTTGTATCTGCCCGTTAGGGCATGTTATGTTGATTTGAAAAGTTATCCCTGCTTAGTCATTTGAAAAAGCTCTGGAAAGAGGATAATTATGAAGTATACCAAGACCTGCCCTTCCTGTGGGGCCTCAATTGTCATGTATAGGAATCCCGTTCCCAGTGTTGATATTATAATTGATATTCAGGATCAAGGCATTGTCCTGATTGAGAGACGTAATCCACCATTTGGTTGGGCCCTCCCAGGCGGATTCGTTGACTATGGAGAGGGTGTTGAACAGGCCGCTGTCCGAGAGGCACATGAAGAGACTGGACTTGAAGTTGAATTGATACGGTTGCTTGGTGTTTATTCTAGACCTGATCGTGATCCAAGACACCATACTCTAAGTATTGTATTTGTTGCCTGTGCCAAAGATATTTCCTGCCTGGTATCTGGTGATGATGCCGGAAATGTGGACATTTTCCCATATACAGCGTTACCTAAGACTGCTTTTGACCACTCTTTGATCCTGACTGACTATATTCAACAAAGTAGCTTTGCTCCCGGTCTGGTCCTGCTTGATCAAGGCAAGAGCCTTTGCTCATGAATTTGTTGTAGATACAAGTTTGTGTATTGATAATAAGGGAGGTTCAGAACATACTTGTGGGATGCAAAGATGAATTTTGTAGTTGCATTAAGTAGGTTAAGATTCTGACATCCTTTATTTGGTCAGTGTCATATGACGTTGACATTCTTAAATTTATATATTTGTATAGGTTTAGCCCTTTTTCAATTAGTTGCAAACGGTTAACAGTTACTTAGTTTCAGCTTTCTGAGTAGGTTCCTTTTGTCATCTTTTGTTGAGCCAGATAAGGCATGATTATTAACCTATACATAGTATAGTCATAAAGGGTTGTATATGGATCAGGAAATGGGGAGATAATAGCTATGTATGCCTGCATTGATCTTGGTGGAACTAATATACGTGGGACATGGATAGATATTTTTGGTAATCATGGGTCGATACAAATATTTTCCAGGCCTAGGACCTTGGAAGGAACCAAAGATAGTTTGCTAGGTCTGCTGACAAATATCCGGGCTAAAGCTCCTGCTCAACTCCGAGGTATTGGTCTGGCTTCTGCCGGTCCTTTGGATCACTTGGAAAAAAAATATCTACAGACTTCTAATATGCGTGAATTGAATTATTTTACTGTTGGTGAGTTCTTGGAGAATGCTTTTGATCTCCCGGTGCTGATGGAGAATGATGCCCAGGCTGCAGCCCTGGGGGAGGTCTGGAATGGATGTCTGTCAGGTGTGGGAGAAGCTGTTGTCTTGACTTTGGGTACAGGTATTGGGTCAGGGGTTATTCAAAAGGGTGTTATTTGGCGAGGTGGCCATTTTACCGGACCAGAGCTGGGGCATATTTTTCTGGGCCCAGCCTGTAAGAGGGCTTGTGGTTGTGGACAGGTCGGATGTGCGGAGACCTGGCTCAATAAAGAGGCCTTGATTGAACTGTTTCAGCATGAGGGAATACAGGTCTTGGAGTTAAAAGATGTCTTCCCTTTGCTTCGAGAAGGAGATGTCCGAGCGCTAAGGGTTATTAGCGAGTATGGACATCGTCTCGGGCTGTATCTTTCAATAATCCAGGTCGTCTTTGGTTTTGATTACATCGGCTTGAGTGGGGGCATGAGTCATTTTATCCCTTATTGTCTGGATCAGGTTTGGCAGACTTTAACCCATCGCTTTGTCAATCGTAAGTGGTGGTTGCCAAAGAGAATCGCCAATAGCCCGGATCCGGAAATGAGCGCCTTGTACGGCATGGCCAGAGCTTGGATCTTGGCTGAGGAAGCTTATTATACAGAATAAGGAAATTGGTCATGATTGGGAAAAGATTTTTAGTTACCTTGGGTGATCCTAATGGATTAGGCCCTGAATTGATTGCTCGGATAGACCCTAATAGGGTTATAGAAAAATTTTGTGATCAACTTATCTTAATCGGACCGGTCAAGGCCTTGGAGAATTGCGCTTTATTTTACAATATTGATTATTTTTGGCAAGATATTGATAATATAGACGATATATTCAATAGGCCTAAGGGGATCTATTGTTATACCCCTGATCCTTTAAAAAATATTGATCTTACTCCTGGAAGTGTCTCAATTGCAGGAGGTCTGTCTGCTGGTCTCTCACTTGAGACAGCTTGCAAGTTTCTGAAGGCCGGCATTGCCAAAGGTCTTGTTACTTGTCCCTTAAATAAGGCCATGCTCAAAAAGGCAGGCTTTAACTTTCATGGGCATACTGAGTTCTTGGCTGATCAATTTGGTCTGTCTGAGAACGAGGTCTGTATGCACCTAGCTGGTTCTCAACTCCGGGTAAGTCTCGTAACTACTCATCCGGCTCTTCGAGATGTAGCCAACTTGATTAATGAATCAAGGATAATTCGTTGTCTGAGTCTGACCCATAAACTACTTCTTGCTCTTGACAGTCTGGACAGGCCCATTGGAGTCTGTGGTTTGAATCCTCACGCGGGTGAAAACGGATATATTGGCTGGGAGGAAAAGGAGGTGATAATGCCGGCCATAGATAATGCCCGAAGACAAGGAATCCCGGCGCAAGGTCCTTTCCCAGCTGATACGCTATTTTATCGTGCGGCTAAGCAGGAATTTTCAGCTGTTCTGTCCATGTATCACGATCAAGGACTGGCTCCTTTAAAACTCCTGCACTTTCATGAAGCTGTTAATATAACTCTTGGATTGCCTGTGATCAGGACATCGGTTGATCATGGTACAGGTTATGATTTGGTAGGACTAGGCCAATCAGATCTGAGCAGTCTATATAAGGCTATAGAGTTTGCTTCTTTGCTTGTTGACAATTTCGAGTTTCCTTGGCGTACTCCAGCCTAGATATGAGTCAGGCCCTGAATTGCTGAAAGAACGTTTACCGTCTACCGAAGAATGAAAGACAAAGATCGAATGTAATCTACCATGAGAAAAAATGGAAACACAATTTTTTTTCAACGGTTCACGTCAATGTGTTTTTTTTATCCTTCGTTGTTTGTTCAATAGTGAACTGTCTACATCCTAGTTCATGATTGGTGTAAAGCTCAAATTTTCTTGACTGAGCAATGTAAAGGATATAATCTCCTTTTTTTAAATTTTTTATCTGGAGGTGGTGTAAAATGGGAGATAATTATACTTCAGAGGTACAGGAACTAGTTAAAAGAGTTGAAGAGACTTCAATTCCTGAAGTCAGAAAAACCTGCCTTGCCTATTCAGGAGGTCTGGATTCTGCATTAGGGGTTGAGCTCCTTAGACGAAAATATCAGGTTGACGAGATTCTTCCAGTGACCCTTGATGTTGGTCAAGGTGATGAGGAAATACAAGAGGGTGCCAAAAAGGCAAAACAGCTCCAAATAGAGCCTATTCTTATAGACAAAAAAGACGAGTTTACAGAGAATTGGATGGCTAAGGCCATTAGGGCCAATAGTGACTATAATGGTTATCCTGTCTCAACATCAATGACCCGTCAACTGGTAGCCAAAGTGGTGGCTGAAGAAGCGGTTAAACACGGGTGTGATTCCATTATGGAAGGATCGAGCGGTAAAGGGAATGACCAATACCGTATGCATAACGTTTTTAGCCTATTTGCTCCTGATTTGAAGGTGCTTCAACCTGTACGAGATTTTGACCTGACCAGACTTGAAGAGGAGATATTGTGTAAAGAGTGGGGGGTACCTGTTACAGAACATCTAACAGGTGGAGACGACAAAACCATGTGGTGCAGGTCAATTGCCTCTGGGGCAATTGATCTTAACCAGGAACTACCGGACGATATATGGATGTGGTACATCCCGCCTGTAAAGGCTCAAGATAAAGAAGAAACAATTGAGATAGAATTTAGAAATGGAGTATCTGTTGGCTTGAATGGTCAGGAGATGTCCCTATCAGAGCTTATTTCAAGTCTAAATGTCATAGCAGGACGAAATGGGGTTGGAAAAATAGATATGTTTGAAGATGGGATCATGGACATGAAAAGCCGGGAAATATATGAGGCACCGGCAGCCCATGTTATATTAAAGTTGCACCGGGATTTGGAGCAGTGGTGTCTGACCAAGGATGAAGTACAATTCAAGAAAATGGTTGATGCTAAATGGGGTTATTTAGTCTACCATGGGGAGTGGTATCATCCCTTGAAACAAGATCTGGACGCCTTTATTGAGCAAAGCCAAAAAGTGGTGAACGGGAAATACAAGGTCAAGTTGTATAAAGGCAATATAGATATAGTCTCCAGAGAGTCTGACAGTGGTCTCTTCAATCAAGAGATTAGATCAATCAAGAGCAGAGGCTTTGATCAGCGCTGGTGCAGTGGTGCGGCCAAGGTCAAAGGTCTGCCATGGACTATACTGTCAAAGGCTGGAAGGATATAAGTTTTTAGTGTATTGATCGTCGTTTACATTTAAGTCTTGCCTGATAGCTGCCCATCAGACTAGAATAAAACTGTTCTCGGTTGACTAGGATAAGCGGATCAAGGGGAGGTAACAGCATTCTCTGTGAGGTTTCTAGACAGAGTTAATGGCATTGTAAAAACATTATTAATAGAGTGGTAGAAATGGAATCAAACAAGCTTTGGGGAGGTCGTTTCAGCAAAGACTTTGCAATCGAAGTGGAAGACTTCCTGCAATCAATTGAAGTAGATAAGCATATGGTCTTTGAAGACATTTGGGGCAGTCAGGCCCATGCCATTATGCTGGCTAAGCAGAGGATCATTGGCAACCATGATCTGGAAAAAATCCTTTACTGGCTGGAGAAAGCAAGGGAGGATTTTGTTAATGGTAATTTAAGCCTCAGTGCTGCCAATGAAGATGTCCACATGAACGTGGAACAGTATCTGATCCAGGGTGCAGGAGCAGAATATGGGGGAAAACTACATACTGCTAGAAGCCGTAATGATCAGGTTTTAACAGATACTAAACTGTATGTTCGAGGTAGGATTTTGGGGGTCAAAAGGGCGCTTATAGACTTAGAAAAGGTCTTTTTAGATCTGGCTGGTAAAAATATTGAGACTCCCATGCCTGGTTTTACGCATACACAACACGCTCAACCGATTACCCTTGCTTATTGGGCAACAGCTTATGTAAGTATGTTTCTGCGCGATACCAGGAGACTGGACCATGCCTATGACATTGTGGACACCAATCCTTTGGGATCATGCGCTTTAGCTGGTTCAAGTTTTCCAATAGATCGGCGTTTAACCTCAAAATTAATGGGTTTTAGGGATGTACACAGGCACAGTCTTGATGCCATAAGCAGCAGGGACTTTATTGGTGAGACCCTTTTTGCTCTAACAACATTAATGAGCAATCTTAGTCGTCTTGCTGAAGAGATTGTTTATTGGTCCACCTATGAATTTGCCATGATTGAATTGGATGATAGTTATAGTGCGGGTTCGTCCATAATGCCTCAAAAAAAGAATCCATGTGTAGCTGAACTAACCAGAGCCAGAACAGGGCGTGTCTATGGGGCTATGATGCAGTTTCTTACCACGATGAAAGGCATTCCTATGGGCTATAATCGGGACTTACAAGAAGACAAGCCACCTCTTTGGGAAGCCTTGACTATTTTGGAGAAAAGCTTGAGTGTGGCCGTAGGCACTATATCAACAATGAGAATCAATAAGGACAGGATGGAAGAGCTGTCTGGATCGAATTTTAGTGCAGCCACTGAGCTGGCCAATTATCTGGTTAGAGAACAGAATCTTACTTTTCGTGAATGTCACCATATTGTTGGTTCTCTGGTTGGGGAACTGCACAGAAAAGATAAGACATTTATGGATTTTGAGGAGGTGGAGTTCTTACTTTCCCAATTTGGGGTCACGGTAAGTTGGGAGGAGATGAAACAAATATTTGATCCCTGTTACAACATTCGTAATTTCAAGAGCTTGGGCAGTACTGCACCCAATGAAGTGCTTGATATAATTGAAGATTTTAAAGGTCGACTAGCTAAAGATCTTGATAAACTAGAAGAGCAAGAATGGATAATTGATCAGGCCAAGGGACATCTTAACTCTGTTATTTCTGAAGTGCTTTCCGGAAAGGAGATCCACGATATAAATTTGTGAGGAGTTGTCGCCTATATGATTCGAGCTGTGTAGCTTGAAGAGTGTTGACCGTAACCCGTTAACCATGGACTAAAAGTTATAAAAATAAGAAAATTAAGCAGTTACCAAAAGAACATCTTTAGGCTTGTGTTTGATGAGGTTAACGTTTGACGTCTTTTTTTGATCTATCTTTGAGTCTCTCGGATATATTTTCTATCCATTTCGTCTAATGGTGATCCTGAGGATACTTTTGACCAGACCCTAGGACTTGGACACCTTAACAAAACGGAAGAAAACAAGATCTGAGGAAACATATCCGCATCACCTTCAGGTATATAGAAATCGTCTATATTGTCTGTCCCCAAACGTACCGGTATTTTGTCTAACAGGAAGTCAAGAATCCTTGGAATACTATTATACATGGGGACCAAAATATTTCTTTCTTGTCTGTTACCAGCTGTAGCCATGGGGCAAGCTATTAATCCGGTATTGGTTTCTTTGAACATGTCCAAGAGTTTCTGAAAACGTTCTTCCGGATAAGATGAGGGGGCTAGGCAATGGACAACCCAATCGGTTGGTTCTTGGTTGTTTTCAAAACCATTGGGGTCTGGTTTTAACCACCTTTTGGCCTCTAAGAACATTTCTGTTAAGGCTTCATCAGGTCGACGTGTCTGATCAAGGTGGACATGTAATGGTTTCCTTAGTTCTTTAGAGAGGATCAAGGTCCTTCGAATACTCTCTTTCAATCCTATGTGTCCATCACGCATATCCCTTTCAGGTAAAGTACCCAGAAAATCTGCTATTTTAGCTCCTTCAACAAAGGTCTCCCAGTATTCCTTCCTGTCACTATAAAAGCCAAAAACAGCGTATGCTCCGAGTTTGATCTCCAGTCTGTCTTTATACTCTTCTTTCAATTCTTTGGCAATGTTGATAGCTCTCAGACCAATATCCGGTGTGACATCTATAAAGCTATCAACCCTTCTGTAGCCCAATTCGATCATTTCATCCAGCTTTTCTTGGATCCTGTCCTTGATAGATTCTCCATTATATGCCGAACTAGAATGTAAGGCTCCGGTTGTGTGTTGTTTTATCGGTAATTCATAAGTGGCCACGTCCCAAGGATCCATGGCGGCATGCTTGAAATATTCTCTGCTCATGGTCCCGGTTCGACATAAATGGGCATGAGCATTAAACCAGCCGCCTTTTTCCTTGACTTTTTGTCGTACTATTGACTCAAATTCAGTTGTCATTACTATCACCCAATAATCTTCACCTAAATTCATTTTTTATTGTCCAAAAATTTCACCTTTTCTAAGGCAATCAATGAACATGCCTATTTGAAGTACTGTTGTTGGCATTCATAAGTTCATTAGATTGTAAATAATTAAATAAACTTGTCAACAGGAGAGATTAAGTCTTTATTGTCATTTAGAATTTTTTCATAGGGCTAAACCAATCCTTACGCAATGTATTTCATCTTATCAGGCTTAGGGTTTATATGCTTAGTGGAATTCAGCTATTCTTGACTATATTACCAAGTTGTGAATAAAAGATAAACACTATCCATTAGTTACAGATTCACTGTTCACTGTTCTTAGTTATGATTTCTTCAACATCTTTTAGGTCTTCCGGTGTATCGACTCCGTGAGTCTTGAAAGAGGTGGCTACTACTCGAATAGGTATACCTATCTCAAGTAAACGAAGTTGTTCAAGTTGTTCTTGTTTTTCAAGGGGACTGGGGCTTAATGAACTAAATTTTTCAAGTGTATCAACTCGGAATCCATATATACCGATATGGGCCCAGTAAGCTCTGGAGGAATTATCTCTGATATAAGGAATTACTGATCTGGAAAAATAAAGGGCATGGCCTTGATGGCTGCAGACAATCTTGACAACATTTGGATTTTCAGCTTCTTTGAGGCCTATTAGGCGTGCCAAAGTGGTAACCTGGGTTATAGAGGAATAAAAGGGCTCTATGAGTTGGGTCAGCATTGACGGATGGATTGTAGGTTCGTCTCCCTGAATATTTATAACTATAGATCCCGGTGATAGATTCAGGCTCCTTATGGCCTCAACTACTCTGTCTGTGCCGCTTTGATGTTCCGAGCTGGTCATCAGGCACGGGATTTTGTAGGCTTGGGCTGTTTTGTATATACGTTCATCATCAGTGGCTAAAAAGACAGCTGAGATGTTTGGACACTGCTTGGCCCGAGAATATACATGCCAAAACATTGGCTTGCCCATGATTGTCGCAAGAGGTTTGCCAGGAAAACGGCTTGAATTATACCTGGCCGGGATGATAGCATATGCTAACGGTATTTGATTCATAAGTCCATATGAACTTAACAATTTTGTATTACAGAGATATGGGGGCTTTAGGCCTGTTTGTTTATTCTCGGTAAAATAAGCCTAATTAAAACTAACTAGTTCGGGGTTGTTAAATGCTCCTTAAAGATATTTCTTGTACCAGGTTATCCTCAATCAAAACTTGTAAAGTAAAGATTGCAGAGAGATTTTAAAGATGGAAACATTGGCTCTTCAAGAATTACAGAACTGGGCTAACCTATCTGAAGAACAGGTATTAAAGATCAAAGAGTGTCAACGGAAAGAAAAGGTCAATTTTATCAGGGCAGCTGTTTTGTGTCAGGCCATTGGTGAGGATGATTATATCCGATTTTGTACTGGTTATCTCAAAGTACCGACTATGGAGTCTGAAAGGCTGCAGATAACTTCAGACATGTTGTCCGTCTTACCTCTTGACCTCTGCCAAAAATATAATTGTATCCCTTTTCAAGTCAAAGGTAAATATCTGTTTTTGGCCATGGCAGACCCGGGGGATATCTTGGCTATTGATGATATCCGTTTTTGTACTGGTCTTGAACCCTATGTCCATGTTGCTTCCCAGTATCTTATTCATAGGATACTAGAAAAACTACAACAAGAAATCCAGACTGATGAGGGTGATTTTAGTGGCTTTGACCATGTTTTAAACGATTTACAGTCAGAGGCCGCAGAGATTTCTCCTTTAGAGGGCTCTACAGATTCTGAGTCCTCCATACTAGAGGCGGTAGATCAGGCTCCGGTTGTCAAAATGGTGAATGTCATTATTATTGAAGCCATTCGTAAAAAGGCCTCTGATATACATTTGGAGATCTATGAAAAGTCATTTCGGGTCAGGTTTCGTTTGGATGGGGTTCTTCAAGAGGTCATGAGACCACCTATTAATCTGAAATCGGCTATTATTTCTCGGATTAAAATTATGGCCAATTTGAATATCGCTGAAAAAAGATTGCCTCAAGACGGGAGGATTAAAGTTAGGACTTCTGGTGGAGTTGGGGCTGAGTTTCGTGTTTCAGTCCTGCCAACCATGTTTGGTGAGAAAGTTGTTATGCGATATCTTGATAAGTCGGCTTTGGAGTTGGAAATATCCAATTTGGGTATGGATAGTCGAACTGTTGTTGAGGTGACCAAGGCAACATCCAAACCCCACGGGATGTTCCTTGTAACCGGGCCGACCGGAAGTGGAAAGACTACAACTCTTTATTCTACACTTTTGGAGTTGAATAAAAATGAGGTCAATATTTCCACTGTCGAAGATCCAGTTGAGATGAGTCTTATCGGGGTTAATCAGGTTCAAATCAATGAGTCTATTGGCTTGTCATTTGCTTCTGTCCTACGTTCCTTTTTACGTCAAGACCCGGATATCATATTGGTTGGAGAAATTCGGGATACCGAGACAGCTCAAATAGGGGTAAAAGCTGCATTAACAGGTCATTTGGTTTTATCTACCGTTCATACCAACGATGCTCCTAGTGCTTTGAGTAGACTAATCAATATGGAAGTGGAGAGCTATTTATTGGCCTCGGCAGTAAACGGGGTCCTGGCCCAACGGTTACTTAGAACCCTTTGTCCACATTGTAAGAAAAAGGGAATAACCAGAGAGAATGCTTTTGCCCTGAAGGAATTACAGATAAGCAAAGATGACTTGAACGAGAATGAAATCTTTAGACCGACAGGCTGTTCTCAATGCAATTATACAGGTTATAAAGGTCGCACAGGGATTTATGAGATGTTGGTTGTTACTCCTGAAATCCAGGAATGTATTTTTAGGCAGGCCAATATCAGTGAGATAAAGTCTGTAGCTCAAGCTCAAGGGATGAAGCCCATGCGTCAGGCAGCCTTGGATAAATGGAAGACCGGGATTGTTTCTATAGA
Organism: uncultured Desulfohalobiaceae bacterium; assembly: GCA_964446205.1. Taxonomy (GTDB): domain Bacteria; phylum Desulfobacterota; class Desulfovibrionia; order Desulfovibrionales; family Desulfothermaceae; genus CAYUNZ01. The sequence goes on from CAYUNZ010000039.1 coordinate 10,490, forward strand.
GGAAGTGATTAGAGTCACGGCAATTTAGTTTATTTAAAAATTAATTTTTTAGAGAAGTTAAGACAAGACAGGGTAGGTTTTTATGCCGATTTTTATCTATAAAGCCATAAATCGAGCCGGACGTAAAATTTCAGGTGATCTGGACGCACCAAATCTGGAGCTGGCTGAAAATACTTTACTGAGACGTGGTTATAAGCAGATCAAGGTCAAACCAAAGCCCAAAGATATCTTCGAAGGTACTTTTCTTGAGGCTCGGGTCAAACCCAGAGACATGGTAATTTTTTCACGGCAGTTCGCTACAATGATCAACTCCGGAGTACCTATCCTCCAATCCCTTCAAGTAATGTGCGAACAAACTGAAAATCCAAGACTTAGGAGAAAGCTATATGAGATTCACAATGATGTTGAAGGGGGCAGCTCATTGTACGATGCTTTGACTAAACACAGGGATGTCTTTGACGATCTCTATATAAACATGGTCAATGCAGGAGAGACTGGAGGTGTTCTTGATGTGGTTTTAAACCGTTTGTCTGAATATATAGAAAAGGCAGCCAATTTGAAGTCAAAGGTCAAAGGAGCGATGATTTATCCCGGTGTGGTTGCCTTTGTTGCCGTAGCTGTTATCTCTATAATCCTTATCTTTGTCATTCCTACCTTTGAACAGATGTTTGCTGATTTTGGTTCAGCTTTGCCCCTTCCCACCCTGATAGTTACCAATCTGAGCCGTTGGGTCAAAGGCAATATTGGTTGGATCTTTCTTGGACTTATAGGTTTGGGGATCTGTTTCTCCATGTTTTATAAATGGGAGAAGGGTAAAATATTAGTAGATCGCTGGCTCTTATTTTTACCACTTTTTGGTCCTCTTTTGAGAAAGGTTGCGGTAGCCCGTTTTAGCCGTACCTTCAGTACGATGATGGCTAGTGGAGTGCCCATTTTGTATGCTTTGGAGATTGTGGCCAAAACGGCTGGGAACAAGACTGTTGAACTAGGAGTTATGGAGGCAAGGAAGAGCATATCCGAAGGTCAAACATTGAATGAACCCTTGGATGCGACAGGTGTCTTTCCTCCAATGGTTATTCATATGCTCTCTATCGGAGAAACAACAGGGACCCTTGATTCTATGATGGCCAAAGTAGCTGATTTTTATGATGATGAGGTTGATGTTGCCGTATCAACCCTGACTTCTTTGATAGAGCCGGTCATGATTGTCTTTCTAGGTGCTATTGTCGGTGGGTTGGTTATTAGTATGTACTTGCCAATATTTAAAATTGCAGGTACGATGTCTGGCTGATTGAGGGGGGAGTAGTTATCTATATTTCACTAGAGCTCCCTTCTAAAGACAGGCATAAATAAAATAGTTTTAAGGTTACCTAGCTATTTTTTAAACTCATATGATCAAAATTATGTTTAGGAGTTAGATATGTTAAGACAAGGACTTGTGGTTGGCGTTGTCGGGGCGACAGGTGCAGTAGGCAGAGAGATGCTCAAGATACTGGAAGAACGTAACTTCCCTTCAGCTTCAGTTAGGGCCTTGGCTTCTTCTAGATCAGCAGGGACCGCCTTGCCCTTTCGTGATAGTGAGCTAATGGTTGAGGAGCTTAGAGAGGATTCTTTCGAAAATATTGATTTGGCTTTGTTCTCTGCTGGAGGAGGTACTTCCAAAGAGTTTGCCCCAAAGGCCGCGGAATCAAATTGTGTGGTTGTTGACAATTCTAGTGCCTGGCGTATGGACCCAGAGGTCCCTTTAGTCGTACCTGAAGTAAATCCAAAGGCGCTCTATGAGCATAAAAAAATCATTGCTAATCCAAATTGTTCCACAATACAAATGGTTGTTGTTTTACAACCTTTACATGAGACCGGGACAATTAAGCGGGTTGTTGTCTCTACTTATCAAGCTGTCTCGGGTAGTGGTCAATCGGCAATTGAGGAATTAGAGAACCAAGTCAGGGCTATCTTTAATATGCAGGATCCGGAATGCAATGTCTATCCTTATCAGATAGCCTTTAATTGTCTGCCGCATATTGATGCTTTTCAAGATAATGACTACACCAAAGAAGAGATGAAGATGGTCAATGAGACTAAAAAGATTATGGGTGAAGATGATCTCAAGGTGACCGCAACTACAGTTCGAGTACCTGTTTTTTATGGCCATAGCGAGTCGATCAATGTTGAGACGGAAAAAAAGATTTCAGCCAATGAGGCTAGAGCTATTTTAAGCCAGGCACCGAATATTAAGGTCCTTGATAATCCTAAGGAACATATTTATCCATTGGCTATTCATGCTGCTGGACTAGATGAGACCTTTGTAGGCAGGATTCGTGAAGATGAGACCATTGATAATGGTCTTAATCTCTGGGTAGTCTCTGACAATATCAGAAAAGGGGCTGCATTGAACACTATTCAAATTGCTGAAGAGCTTTTAGAGAGGAATCTTTTGCCGGCTAGATAGATCTGAGATAAAAGTATTTATATTTTATTAAAATAGTTATAAGAATTAACAAAAAGCAAACTCAGGATCTTTTGCTGTTGAATCTTGACAAAATAGTTTAAACAAGGATTAGAAAGTGCTTACAATTGCCACAAGAGAAGAATACCTTAATAAGCTTCTCAATACCAATCGTCCGGGTTTGGAGGACATACTTGCTTTTTATGATCACCGCTTGGGGATAATTGGTAAGGACCCCCGTTTTATGCTTATCCCCTTGGATGATCATCTGGTCCACCGAGGAGACGGAGTGTTTGAGACCTTGAAGTTTGCTGATAGCCGTGTTTATCAGTTAGATGCCCACTTAAAACGAATGGCTAGTTCTTGTGCCACTATATATTTGAGCCCCCCATGTTCTTGGGATCGGCTCCAGGAATTGATCCTGGAAGTAGTTGGCCAGAGTGGAAGTCAGGAAGGTGTAATTTCGGTTTTTGTTGGTCGGGGGCCAGGGGGTATGACTGTGGATTTCCGAGAATGCCCTGAATCAAGCTTGTATATTGTCATACGGTGTCTACCTTATAAGCCGGAGTCTTTTTGGGAGAAGGGAGTGACTGCCTTTAAGGCTTTGACACCGACCAAACAGAGCTATTTGTCTAAAATCAAGAGTGTTGATTATCTACCCAATGTCTTGATGAAGCGGGAAGCAATCCTACAAGGATATGATTACCCATTTTGTTTTGATGAACAAGGCTATTTAGCTGAAGGGGCTACTGAAAATGTCTGCATACTCAATTCATCTGGACAGCTAGTGATTCCGGAATCCAGAAATGCCCTTATGGGGACTACCTTGATTAGAGCTATTACTTTGATTCAAGATGAAGTCCCGGTTACCTATCAGGCAGTTTCTGAAGCCGATATATATAAAGCTCGGGAGGTAATTGTTTTAGGAACCACTATAGATGCTGTCGGTGTAGTCCGTTTCAATGGACAGCCAGTGCACGATGTCCGTCCTGGACCGGTAGCTAAAAGAATCCGAGAGCTACTGATCAATGATCGAATCAATCACGGCATAACTGTTGACTGATCCAAACTGACAACTGAGTTAGTATTCTTTTATTTACATAACATTCCAGCATCTTTAAGATTTTCTGTACAATTGCTTTATTAGCAACAAAATTTTGACCGTTTTTGATTACCACTGAAGAGTGCAAAGAAAAGCTCTTTTTCAATTGAGTAGAAAGCTACCACTATTCTATTTTCTAACTGTCCACAGTCAGCCATACTGATTTACACAGGCTTGACCAGAAGTAACCAAACCTGAGCAATAATGACAGAGATGATCATAAAGGGGAAGGCTGTTTTCATAAATCCCCCGAAGGTTGTCCTATAACCCCTAGATTCAGCTATACCAACCGTGACCACATTGGCCGAGGCGCCGATAATGGTACCGTTACCACCAAAACAGGCACCTAAGGCCAAGGCCCACCACAAGGTGTTTTCCGCCCCTGGGATGACCTGACTCAAATAGGCTACAATAGGCAGCATAGTCGCTGTAAAAGGTATATTATCGACAAAGGCGGACATAATGGCTGCAATCCAGAGGATAAAGGAGCAAGCAGCAACGAAATTGCCTTTAGACATATGCAGTATCCAATCGGCAATCACGGATAGCAAACCTGCTGACTCGACAGCCCCGACCAACATAAACAAGAAGATGAAGAACATAAGTGTCGGCCACTCAATATCCTTCTCAATTAGTTCAATAAGGTTGACCTTGTGAGTCATAATAGCAATGGTAACAAGCAAGGCTGAGCCAAATAAGGCTGCTACACTGACCTCCATATGCCAATAGCTCTCGGTCAGGAAGAGAAAGACTACAAAGGCCAGAACCCCTAACCCGAAGCTCAGCAATGTCATATCGGTGATGGCATATTTCTGTCTGAGATCCTTGATATACTCTTGGATGTTGTCAATCTTAACAGCCGCATAATGACGCCCCCAAAGGACTTTTGTATATACGATCAAGACAATTATACAGACTATACAAATAGGGGCCAAGGCTTCTACAAAGCTCAAGAAACTCAGTCCGGAGAAGGATCCGATCAGAATATTCGGTGGATCACCGATCATTGTAGCTGTACCCCCGATATTTGAAGCTAGGATTAAAGGCATCAAGAGATAAAGTGGGTTAAGAGAGAGGGCGACACAGATTTCAATTGCTACCCCGGTCAAGAGGAGCATAGTGGTTACATTGTCTAGAAAGGCTGATGTTACTGCGGTAAAGAGCATCAAATAAATGGCCAGGATAAAGACCTTCCCTCCGGCCAGGCGATAGGCCATATAGGCACACCATTGAAAGACACCAGTATGCTTAAGGACCCCAACTATGATCATCATACCCATCAAAAGGAATATAACGTTCATATCAATGGCTTTGATGGCTGCTTCATAACTCAGGATATGAAATGAGGGATTGATTGTACCTATGGTATAGGAGATTATAAGCATGAAGGCAGCACCAAGCATGGCCGCTATGGTTCGATGTAAGAGTTCAAAAGCAATCAATATGTAGGCAAAAATAAAGATGATTGTAGCAATCCAAAAGGCCGGGCCAATGGTTCGAAGCAAAATGATGTTTTTTGTCAAATAGAGTTTTTTGCCTTTTTGGGCTAATTCATCGGCTTGAAAATGGATTGTTCGTGTCTTGAAGCTGGCTTTTTCGGCTCTAACCCCTATTTGAGTGGTTTTAATTTTTCCTTGAGGGATGGTAAATATTGAGACAAAATTCCCGTTTTCAGCTGTCTCTATTATGTCGATAACTTGTCCGTTTTTCAAAATTTCGATCTCTACTTCCCCAATGGATTCATGGTGACTGTCATTGACAGTCCCAGAAATACTGACGGTAACACCGTTGTTATTTTCTGTTTGCTCTTCCATTATCGGAGTTGAGACTGAATGTGTCTCCCCAAAGACTGGAAAGGAGAAAAAAACAGCAGCAAGCAGTAGACTGAAGATGGGACCAAATTTTTGCATTATCCTCTATGCCTCCTCTAGTATATTGACAAAGTTGCTCAAAGAAGAGAATTTCTCTATTTGTTGACAATATCTACTCATTAAAATCAAAAAGCCAACCCATCTGCTTTTGAAGTCTTGCATGCGCTATCAGATAGATAAAAAAGGTGTCAAGGACAATATTGCCCATATCCAAATCCAACTAGGAAGTACGAAAGGAGATGGAAGCAAATAGTTATTGGCTTGGAGTCAAGAGTGTATGTTTTTAAGTCTTTGCTCAGTGCTATGCTCTTTGCTTTTAATTTGTACTGATATAGGATTGAGAAAGCAGCAATGATTGAACAAAATATGGTTATAAAAGCTTTGTATGTCCAAAATGGTTTGATGATTACTATATTTGGGGTAATCTTTTTTTTAGTACTTCTTGGCATATGGAAAAAAAACTTTCGCTTTGTTGGCATTTGCAGTCTGTGGATTGTCTTGTTTTTTTGGTTTTTTAACAGCCAGTTTTGGGGCTTTAGTGCCCTGACTCTCAAAGACGAAAGAGTATATTTGCGTTATGGCCTGTGTAGTATTTTTAAAAATAAGAGTGTTTCCAAACAGATCAGACCAAAAATTGAATCCGATTTTTCCGGTTTCCCTCAGTATAAGCATCTATATTTTTTGGTTATCGGCAATTACAAGAGTATGGGAGTAGAAAAAGAGAATAAAGAGGTACTGGAAGAAATAATTGATCGATTGGAAAAACGTTATTAATGTTTTAGATTCAACTATAGACATGCCTTACTGTATCTATAACTGGTTGTTTTATTTCAAAATAAACAAACCTAAATATCAATAACAGTTAATAGTGTATACTATATGTTAATCAATAGGGCATTGATATGATGATCTGTCAAGATCAATAATTTTAGCCCCTTGGATATAGTCTTTGGTCTCATATGTAGTGATATTATCAAGTTTATTTGTAATTTTCTTGATTCTGTCAATTTGTTTTCGAATTTCAAAGATTGTTTTATTGTCGTAACCGTCTTCAATCAATTCATCCAACATGAAGAATATATTTTGTAGAGGTTGATTCATCTCATGACACGTCGCTCCGGCAGTTTCCAAGACCCCCTGTAGTCTTTCCTTTTGTAATTTTTCTTGCTCAGCCAATTTCCTGTGCGTAATATCTCTGGTGACAGCGATAAGGCATTTTTGACCCCCGTAATCGATGACTTCAGCTGACCAGAGGACATAGAGAATATCTCCAGATTTTATTTTGAATTTTGCCTCCGCATTACAGACACGTCCATTTTCTTCCAGGATCTTGTGCAGGTCATCCCTTTCTGTGGGATCGGCCCAGATACCCAGCTCGGTTGAACTCCGTCCGATAACTTCCTCAAATTTATAACCGGTAGTTTGCAAGAAGGCCTGGTTGACCTCCAAGTAAATACCATCCTCAAGGGTGGTTATAACTACCCAATCAGGGCTGGATCTAAATGCCTTTTGGAATTTCTCTTCTGAACGGCGAAGGGCCTCTTTGGTCATCTCCTGTTCGGTATTATCCATGAAATAGCCCAGAGTGGAGGTTTTACCTCGGTAAGTAATTGAACAGATTGTTTCTATTACATATTTTGACTCGCCTTGCTTGGTGTTGATCCGGGCCAAGTAAGGAGTAGTCCGTTTGCCCTTCAGCATTTTTATGGCATTTTCTCTGACCATCTCTCGATCTTCATGATGCACAAAGGCAAGGGATTCTGTTCCAATCAATTCTTCTTCATTGTATCCAGTAATCCTCTGGAATTCAAAATTGACAAAACAGAATTTTCTGTCCTGGACGATATAAATACCTATAGGTGAATTGAGGAAGAGATAGTAGACAAATTGTTTTTCCAGTTCTGGAGGTTGAAGGCATGGGGCTGAGTTATTGGGATCTTTTGGCATATATTACCTCTTTTTATTTCCTCATGGTATCAATTTAATTTTCTTCCTTAAATTATAGGAGGCAACTGCAAAAAGTCTCCAATCCTTATTTTGGGGGAGATAAAAGTATACCTGGATCAGAACCTATTTTTAGTTGACCAAGATCTCAAAGTCGCCTTGTTTCTAATCAAGGCCTGATAACAGTTTTTTTCTCAGGGGACAAGAGTTATGAGAAGGGAAAATGATTTCCCAGCATTTCTTCAGCAAAATTAAGGAAGATAGGGTGTTGACAATATATATTCAATCAGGATAGCTTTAATTAAACTAATTGATTTTAATTTTGGATAGAATGAAGTGCAAATTTAGCTTAATTTGATGCTCTGGGACAGTAAAAAGTTTAGAGCTGTGCAATTGCTATATTAGCTACTTTACGTTGACCGTTCACCGTTAACCGTTGACCGAAGAATTAAGAACTAGAAGTAATTCCCTTTTCTTTTTCTTACTGTAAACAGTCAACATCTTAAACCGGAGACCTATAATACAAGCTTAGAAAATCTATTGCACAGGTCCAAAAGTTTTGTTCTAACTTATTAGATTTTTATTGCGGTTTAACCTTGATGGAGGATTGATTTTTTTTAGACCAAGTTGTAAATTTGATGCGTTCAAGATATATTAACGTGTCCATCTATCTTAACTGTTTTGCCCACAATAAAGGGGTTTGAAATTCTTTTTGCTCCACAGCAGCTAATATCTTGTTTAAGTGGTTAACTCATAAGGAGAGTTGGTTATGAATGAGCATAAGGCTGATATAAAAGTCTTGTTGATTGATGATGAACAGACTTTACTTGAATATCTATCAAAGAGACTTCTTCGGGAAGGCTTTACTGTCAAAGCTACCTTTTCCGGGGAAGAAGCTATAGAGGTTGCTTCAGACGAAAATTTTGATGTTGCTGTTGTAGATTTGAAGATGCCGGGTATGGACGGGGTAGAAACCCAAAGAAAACTCAAGGAACTCCAGCCCTTTATCCAATGTATTGTCCTGACTGGCCATGGCTCTATTGATACTGCCCTGGAAAGTGGACAACAAGACGCTTTTCAATATTTATTAAAGCCAATAGATTATGATTCTCTTCTCGAGAATATAAAATCAGCATATCAATATAAATTAAATGTTCAACAATCGAAATTTAACGAGGAAGTCCAGGAAATCTATCGCTCTGGCTTAGGGGCCAAAGGGATTAAAAAGGCCATACATAAATTACGAAGAATCTATGGGGTTGAAGAATAGGGTGTCTGATTTGAAATCCTTT
>CAYUNZ010000040.1:0-3572 GCA_964446205.1 uncultured Desulfohalobiaceae bacterium
CCTTGGCTTTAAGATTTAAGTAAGAGACTACCTGTTGGGCTGCCTGAGAAATAAATTCCTGATAGGGATATGCCTGTCTCATTTGTTCTGAGATGAGGGTCAGGGGTTTATTAATGTGCTCCTTCTGGGGGGATATTTCGTATTCTGAAGGGAAGTTGTCTTCAAAATACATCTCTTGAAATTTGAGAAATTTTAGACTGTGAGCAGTGGCGTCAAGTATAGGATATTCATCTGCATCTATTATGTTCTGATCAATGGCCCTTATTAGCCCGGCCAGGCATTCACCACCCTGGGTACAGGATATATGACCATATCTGTTGGCCATTAACATTCCTTCAATAATTTCCTGCTCTTCGACTTGGATGGTTTGAAAGCAACCGGGACCTCCATAATATTCATAACGTTCCACCAAACTCTGGACCCTGGGGAAAGAAACCGGATTTCCGATCATTGCCGCCTGGGCAACACTGGATCTGACCTGAATTGGTGAATAGTGACGTTTGTTTTTCTCTTGATGGTAATAGCGGTAAACAGGATCGGCGTGGGATGATTGGACCCCAATAATTTTGGGCAGGGTGGAAATAATTCCCAGACGATGCAGTTTCAGGAATCCAGACATTATCGCGGAGATATTTCCGGCATTGCCTATAGGAACAAAGATAACCTTGCCGGATAGTTGCCAGTCATATCTTTGTGCGATTTCAAAGGAATAGGATTCTTGACCCAGAATTCGCCAACTGTTTTTTGAATTGAGCAAGGCTACCCGGTAATTATCAGCAAGAAATTCGACTACTCGCATACAATCGTCAAAATAACCAGGTAACTCAAGTACATAAGCGCCACTGCCCAAAGGTTGTCCCATTTGTTGTGGAGTGACCTTGCCCTGGGGCAAAAGGACAACCGATTTAAGTGGTGAGCCCACATAAGCAGCGTATAGGGCTGCAGAGGCAGATGTATCCCCGGTTGAAGCACAGACGGTCAGAATTTCTGGCCAGTTGTTCTCTCTGAGTATTGATTTGATAGCACTGAAAGCACAGGCCATGCCTCGATCTTTGAAAGAGGCACTCGGGTTTTGGCCCTCATGTTTATATGCAAATTCATGTCCAATATATTGAGTAAGATCTGAGTTGGCCGGAATAATGGGAGTATGACCTTCTCCTATAGAAACGATATCTTCTGGCTCCAAGATAGGGGCAATCAATTCATAGAAGCGAAATATTCCTTGCAATAAAGGGTTCTTATTGCTAATGCGTTTGTCAAAAATATTTTGCCACTCATGTCCGGATTTATCAGTCAACCTCTCAAACTGAAGGTCTTCCAGAAGGAAGACACCTCCACAATTAGTACATGTATAGTAGAGTTCCTTACCTGGGAAGCGCTGCCCACAACTTTGACAGACATACTCCATGCTTCCTCTGTAGACAGGAAACTGCGATGAAAAGGGCATATCACCTCCTGACTGAAGATTGTCGGATTTTGGCTAAGCCAAATTATAACTCTCTTGAAATGTTAACTGTGAAACGTTGTCAGTTATCCATAAGAGGAGAAAAATAGAATCAGAATTTTGGTAACAGTTTAACAGCTGATTTGTTCTTTCAGTGCACAATTTTGATCTAGATAAGACAGACTATAACCGAGACTGTTGTTTTGGCAGGTAAAACCGATTGTTTAGTCTCAAAAGTGGTTAGGGCCAAATTTTAGATATACTCAAGGTAATCATCAACATTCCCAAACCGGCTTTGGCAATGATGCCAAAGACCTTTCCCCACATGGCCCCTTTTGAGGCTTGAAAAGCCTCAAACCAAGTTCTCCGGTCAAGCAATTCAGCGATTAGGCTCCCGGCGAAAGCCCCGGCAATAGCCCCCAAAATAGCTCCAAGTCCCATAAAAAATGGGGCGCCCAAAATAGCTCCGAAAAAGGCACCAAAAAATGCAGCCCAACTACCTTTGTTGGTTCCACCGTATTTTCTAGCTCCCCAGATCTGACTGAAAAATTCAATTAGTTCAGCAAGAAAGGCTAGGATAAATATACCGATAAAAAAGATCCAGCCGGCTGTTATATCAGGGTGAGTCCATTTCCACAGTGCCAAGAGTAGAAAATTTATCCAGTTGCCTGGCAGATTAAAAAAGTTGGAGGCCCAACATAGCAGCATAAAAAGAATAAACAGGACAGCACCTAGTTCAGCCATGGTCTATTTTCCAGGTAGATTTTAGAGATAAGCTAGTTGGAAATTATTTTGTCTCGTACATCCTGAACACGTTCTGCCTTACCATTATTTTGGGGCAAGCTGTTATGTTCGACTAGTTCAATTTTAGGAGTTATCAATATCTCATTTCTAAGTAAGTGGGTGATCTTTTGCTCAAGACCTTTCAGGATACGCATGTCTTCAACAAAGAATTCATCCTTAATTTCGACTTTAATACGCATTTGATCAATGTAATCGCTACGTTCAAGGATAATGAGGTAGTTTTGACCCACTTCGGGTATGCCCATAAGTACTCTCTCAATCTGCAAGGGATAGATATTGACCCCTTTTAGGATAAACATGTCATCAGAACGACCGAGAATTCGATCTATTCGTTTGTGCATCCGTCCACATTGACAGTCGCCTGGGACGGCGCGGGTTAGGTCTTTGGTCCGATAACGGATTAAAGGCATTCCTTCCCGCTTCAGTGATGTTAGTACCAGCTCCCCTAGTTCGCCTTCTGGGACAGGTTCCAGTGTCTCTGGATCCAAAATCTCAAAGAGATAGGAGTCTTCCCAGATATGAAGACCCTCTTGTTCCTGACACTCAAAACCAACTCCAGGACCGTTCATCTCGGATAAACCATAAGAGTTATAAGCCTTAACCCCGAAACTGTCTTCAATTCGTTGTCTAATCTCTTCGGTATGAGGTTCTGCTCCGATAAGGATGGTCTTTAGGTGCAAGTCTTTTGGGTCCAGGTCTTGTTCGTTAAAGACAGTCGCTAAATGGAGGGCATAAGAGGGAATAATATGGATAGCGTTTACCTTAAAGTCACGGAGTAACTTTATTTGACGTTTGCTATTGCCCGTACCGGCGGGAATGGTAAGACAGCCGAGCCTTTCAGCCCCATAGTGTATACCTAGCCCACCGGTAAATAGACCATATCCACTCAAGTTTTGAAAAATATCCGACGGTCTGATTCCGACCATAAACATGCATCTAGCCACAAGATCAGCCCAGTGATTTAGATCGTTTTGGGTATAAAAAATGGCTGTCGGGGAGCCGGTGGTTCCTGAAGAGGCATGTAGACGGACCATTTTATCAACTGGTTGGCAAAGAAAGCCGGTTGGATATGCAGTCCGGAGATCGTCTTTTGTGGTCACCGGCAGCTGACGGATATCGTTAAGGCTTTTGATGTCTTCTGCCTGAAAATCTGAGAGGTGTTGGAAATAGAATTGAGATTGTTGTGCCAATTGAACAGTTTCTTTAAGGCGTTTTAGCTGCAAGTCGTCTAGTTTTTCTCTTGATAAATACTCTTCCTGATGCAGGAAATCATAACTCATTAGGGTCTTCAACCTCCCATGTTCGGTTCAAAAAAATGTGGACC
>CAYUNZ010000040.1:3672-17491 GCA_964446205.1 uncultured Desulfohalobiaceae bacterium
TTTGATCAAGATTCAGACCTCAAATTCGGAATTTTCTGAGGCTTGGGGTATATCGACTGGATTCTCAAAGGCTGTACAGTTATTGATAAAGGACAAGGTTGCTGTCCCCACAGGACCATTGCGTTGCTTGCCGACTATAATATCAGCTAATCCCTTCTTGGGATTGTCTTCTCGGGTATTATAGACTTCATCCCTGTAAAGAAACACTATAAGATCAGCATCCTGTTCAATTGCTCCTGACTCACGTAGGTCAGATAGCATCGGTCTCTTGTTTGTTCGCTCTTCGACTTTTCGATTCAGCTGGGCCAAGGCAACTACAGGGACATCCATTTCTTTGGCCAGTGATTTTAGGTTTCGGGAGATATGTGAGATTTCCTGTTCCCGGGAGTCTTTCTTTTGCCTTAGATTCATAAGCTGGAGATAGTCAATGACTACAAGTCCAAGTTCTTTCTCACTCTTGAGTCGTCTTGAACGAGCCCTTAACTCAATAGGATCAAGTGAGGGAGTGTCATCAATATATATCGGGGCCTTGTTAAGATCGTCAGCTGCTTGATAGAGACGGGTCCAGTCCTCATCGCGAAGGAACCCACTTCGCATTCTTGACAGATCGACTTTACCCCAGGCACAGAGCATACGCATCATAAGTTGTTCCATGGACATCTCCAATGAAAAAAATGCCGTGGAAATATTGGAAGTAATAGCAGATCTCATGGCTAAGTTGAGACCAAAGGCAGTTTTGCCCATGCTCGGACGCCCGGCAATAATTATTAAATCTGTCCTTTGAAGTCCGGCTGTAATTTCATCAAACTTATGATAGCCGGTCGGGACTCCAGTAATGAGCTCCCTTTGTTCAAAACGTTGTTCAAGATATTCAAAGACCTGATGGACCAGTTCATTGCTGGATTTGAATCTGGGCTGGATTCGCGTCTCGGCTATTTTGAATATGCTCTGTTCAGCCTGATCAAGGACAGTTTCGGTATCTTCACTCGACTCAAAGGATTGGCTGATAATGTTAGATGATTCTTGAATCAATTGACGACGAACCGATTTATCTCTGACTATAGAGGCATAACTAAGGGCATTGGCGGCGCTAGCAACAGATTCGGTCAATCCAGTCAGGTAAGCTGCCCCGCCAATCTCTTCAAGCTGTCCCTTTTTCTGTAGTTCTTCAGCTACTGTGACCAGATCAACAGGCGTATTCTGTCTATAAAGATCCAAAAAGGTTTTATAGATGGTTTGGTGGACAGGAGTATAGAAGTCGTCTGTCTGTAAAATATCGATCAAAGAATGAAAGATGGAATTACGTAAAAACACTCCTCCTAGCACAGCTTGCTCTGCTTCAATATTTTGTGGGGGGACCCTTTGAAGGAGGTTCTGAGATATCTGACTTAAAAGGGGGGGCTGTGTAGTGTCCTTCCATTCACGTCGCCCTGTCCGGGATTTGGTTTCAGTCTCGTTTTTCATCGTGACGGACCACTTGGACATGGAGCTGGGGCTGCACATTTGGATAGATCTTGACCCCTATATAATAATCACCTAGGGACCGAATCGGGTGTTCAAGCTCAATCTTTTTCTTGTCTATATTAAAACCCTGTCCTGCCAAGGCTTCTGCTATATGATTATTGTTTACAGAGCCGTAAAGCTTGTCATGTTCACCAACCCTAACAGGAATAGTTACAGTTAGATGCTCAAGCTTTTCAGACAGATCTTTAGCTTCAAAGCGTTGTTTTTCAAGTCGTTCCTCTAGTTTTTTGCGTTCCTGTTCAAATCTTTTGCGATTGCCCGAAGTGGCAAACATGGCCATTTGCTTAGGGACAAGATAGTTTCGAGCATAGCCCGGCTTGACATTAACCACTTCACCAAGTTTACCGACATTTTCTATATCTGTTTTGAGTATAACCTGCATAGTTTTCTCCTAGATAGTCTTCTTTTTGACCTCGGTACTGTGCACTGCGGTATAGTATAATAGAGCCATTTGTCGAGAGCGTTTGATTTCCCTAGTCAATTTCCTCTGGTGTTTGGCACACGTACCGGTAATCCTACGAGCAATTATTTTCCCCCGATCAGTAATAAAATCTTGCAATATATCAGGACGCTTATAGTCCAAGGGTAGATTTTTGTCAGCACAAAAACGACAGAATTTTTTTCTTGGAGTGAACTTAAAGGCCATTTATGCCACCTCCTGAGGGAATTGAAAGTTTTGTTCTAATTGAACAGTCATGAATTTTAATATCCCATCCGAGATCCTAATCTTTCTCTCGATCTCTGAGACTGTGTCTCCCGAGGCTCCATATTCAAGTCGAATATATTGTCCTCGAGTGTGTTTTTTTACCGGATAGGCCAGTTCCCGAGTTCCCCAATCGTCAACGGTCAGGACCTGGCCGGAATAATCCTCGACAACTTTGGTTAATGAGTCCAACATCTCTTGACGTTCATCTGAGGTTAGATCTGGACTAAACAACAACAGTGTTTCATATTTTCTGGCCATAAAATCTACTCCTTATGGTATTTTAGCCCAAGACCGGTTCCAGGACTTGAGCAAGGAAAAGTTGGAAAAATATTCACTGAGACATTGAATGTCAAGGACTTAAACTATGAGAACTAAGTTGTTTTGTATTTAAGCACGTTGGGGGCATTGATGCTTATGTTGGCTTTTTCTCGTATGCCTTCTAGCAGGGCTTGAAATAACAATTGTTTTTTCTTTTCAGTTATATTTGATATCCAACGTGACTTTTGTTTTACCCACGTCTGATCATCAGGCGGGATAATTTTCTTTAGTCTGGCAACAGCATAACCGTCTTTAAACTCATAGATTTGTTGGAGCCATTTCTGTGGTTTAGAGGTGAAGACCTCTTGAGCAAGATCTTTGTTGACCCCTAAGCCTGGAATAAAGCCACGTCGAGTAAATGGATCAGATGTCTGGACAGTTTTTTTGCTCATGGTTTGGGACTTTTCTTTCTCATTTTGCTCAAGAAAGGCCTGAGCAGCCTGCTTTGCAGCTTCATGGGCCTTTTGTTCCTTTAGTTTTTGGGTAATAACTGACTTGATTTGATTAAAACCTTTGATCTTTGATTCTATCTCCTTAGTCTTTTTGACTAACAGATATCCATTGTCCAGAATAATCGGGTAATCGGTTATCTGCCCAGTCTTTAGAGAAGAGATGGTTTCTTTAGCTTCTTGATCTAAATCAAGCCCTTTGGGTCCGGATTTTCGGCTGAAAAGACCACTTTTTTTGAGTTCAAGTCTCAGATGTTCTGCAGCTTTGTTTAGGTCTCCGCTACTAGAGATGATCCCCAGTGCCTGATCCAGGCAATCTTCAAGTTTATCGGCAGCCTTTTCTTTGAGTATCTGTTGTTTTATAGTCTCTTTAACCTTGGAAAAAGGTTTGATCCCTTGTTTCTGTTTATCTTCTACTTTTATAAGATGGAAGCCAAACCTTGTTCGTACTGGATCACTAATCTGACCAGGTTTGAGCTTGAAAGCAGCTTTTTCAAATGGTTTGGTCATTGAACCATGTCCAAACCAACCCAGATCTCCACCTTGTTCCCCACTTGGTCCATCAGAGTACTCTTGGGCTAGTTTTTTAAAGTCCTTACCTTTGTCCAACAGATTTTTGATACGGGAAATCTTATCCCTTGCTTTTTGAACTTCTTTTTTGGAAGCCTCTTTTTTGACTTTGACTAAAATGTGCCGTGCCTTGACCTTCTCCTTTTGCTGAAAACGGTCTTGATAGCTTTTATAGTACTCTTTCATAGCTGGCAAATTGACCTTAGCTGTAGTAGACAGTGTCTCAGGCGTCAAAAGAAGATACTTTATTTGCATTTGAGCTGGTTGCCGGAAATCCTCTTTGTTGTCTTGATAATATTTTTTGAGCTCTTTAGATTTCAGATCTACTTGATCAAGATAGTCATGCCAATTATAGAGTATATATTCAATCTTGGCTTTTTCATTGAGGAAGTTAAAAAATTCTTTGGACATTCTAATGTTGCCATGATTAGCTGGGGCGGTAAGCAGGTTGTGCATTTTTTGAGCTAGCAGATCACTTTGCATTTGGCCCTCAAACTGGCTGGGTGTAAGATTATTGGCTTGCAGGATAGATTGGTATCGTTGACTGTCGAATTGTTTATTTGTGCCTTGAAAAACCTCCATTTTGGTTATCTTTTGTCTGAGCTCATTCAAACCGACTGAGATACCAATTTCCTTGGCCATATGGAGCAAGAGTATGTTATTGACCATTTTGTTGAAGACTTGTTTTTTTAGATCTAGCCTTTGTAAGGTTTCTTGGGAAATATCAGGACGCTCTTTTCTGATCCTCTGCAACTCCTGTTCGTATAGATTGAAGAAGTCCTTGGTCTCAATCGGAGTCTCATTTACGGTGGCCAAGATTGCCTTTTCTTTACCTTGAAAGCCTCCGACCCCCCAAAAAACAAAGACTAGGACAATAATAGCAAAAAGGGCCTTGACCATCCATGATTGGGCGTTTTTTCTAATGGCATCCAGCATATGAATTCCTCAATAAATTGATTTTTATCTTTAAATCTTGCTTTTCCAAAATTGTAATTGATCTCTTTGGGTTAGTTGTTGCTCTTTTTTTTGCGGATATAGTTCAACATTCCACCCTGTCGAATAATCTCCAACTCCTTTGAGGTCAGATCATTATTTATCTTGATCGTGTGCCTTTCATCAACGTCAATCTCCAATGAGCCTTTGGCCTCTATTTCCTGGAAAGGGATTGAGACCATCTGGCCTTGTTTTAGGATTGAATAATCGTCTTCTTGAAGAAAGATGAAAGGCATGATCCCGAAATTGATGAGATTGGCTCTGTGAATTCGGGCGAAGGATTTGGCTAAGACAGCGACAACTCCCAGATGACGAGGAGCTATAGCCGCATGTTCCCGGCTTGAGCCCTGCCCGTAGTTTTCGCCCCCGACTATTATTCCTTGTCCATATTCTTTGGCCCGGATCACAAAGTCTGGGTCGACCTTACTGAGAATAAATTGACTTATAGCTGGAATATTTGATCGCAGGGAAGTAATTTGGGGACCTGCAGGTAAGATGTGGTCAGTTGTAATGTTGTCGCCGACCTTTATAAGGATTGGTATCTGGAGTTCTCCTTTATTCTCGGGAAACCTTTCGAAGGGGACTATGTTCGGACCACGTTTGATCTCAACAGAAGAGCGGTCTTTTGGCGGAAAGATAAAATGTTTCCTAATAGAAGGTGTTTCAGGTGGGATTTCCGCTTTGGCCACTGGTTGGCCCCACTTATCAGGTGCAGTAAAGTAACCGTTTAGGGCTGTATGGGCGGCTGTTACAGGGCTTACTAGATATACACGGCTATCTTGGGTACCACTTCGACCCTCAAAGTTCCTGTTGAATGTTCGGACACTAACCCCTCGAGATACCGGGGAACCACCCATGCCTATGCACGGTCCGCAGGCGCATTCCAAAAGTCTGATGCCAGAATCAAAGAAATTCTCTAACAGACCTTCTTTAGCCAGCATCTTTACCACCTGTCTGGAGCCAGGGGAAAGCAAGACATCTGTATTGTAGGCTACTCTTTGACTGTCGATTATTTGAGCCACAGCTTTTAAATCAGCATAAGAGGAATTAGTGCAGGAGCCTATAGCTACCTGATCAACTCTGATCCCATCCAGCTCAGAGACAGGTACTACCTTGTCCGGCATGGAAGGACAAGCAGCCATTGGTTCTAACCTACTTAGGTCAATGGTTATTGTTTGATCATAATCGGCTTGTGGATCAGAGTTTAAAAGGCTGTATTCCTCTTCTCGATCCATGCTTTTTAGAAAGCGTCGTGTTTGTTCATCACTGGGGAAGATGGAAGTTGTAGCCCCAAGTTCAGCCCCCATATTGGTGATAGTTGCTCTTTCAGGTATGGTCAATGTCTCCACTCCAGGACCAGTGTATTCCATTACCGAACCAAGGCCTCCTTTGACTGAAAGTTGGCCAAGCAATGAGAGGATAATATCTTTGGCTGTGGCCCAGCCGGTTAATTGACCTTTAAGTTGAACTCCCACTATTTTGGGCATGTTCAAAGTATAAGGTTCTCCAGCCATAGCCATAGCTACTGAAAGGCCTCCGGCACCTATGGCCAGAGATCCCAATCCCCCAGCAGTCGGGGTATGGCTATCAGAACCAAGAAGTGTTTTGCCTGGCCGGGCAAAATTCTCAAGGTGAAGCTGATGGCAGATACCAGTTCCAGGAGGGGAATAGATAATACCATACCGTTCGGCCACAGTACGCAGATAGCGATGATCGTCAGGATTTCTGAAGCCCATTTGAAGGGTATTGTGGTCTACATAACTGATTGATAGTTCAGTGGTTATCTCTTCAAGGCCCATAGCCTCTAATTGTAGGTAGGCCAAAGTACCAGTAGCATCCTGAGTCAATGTCTGATCTATATTCAGGGAGATCTCCTGATTTGGAATCATTTCTCCTTGTAGGCAATGGGCAGATATTATCTTTTGGGTAACATTCATAGCCATAATTAATTTTTCCTTCACTTCCAGGGTGTATTCTCTAAAACAACAAACAAAAGATATTGCCCATTACCTGTTCATTAGTCAAGCTATGAACTATTAGAGGATATATCTACTAAGATCTTGGTTTTCTTGGACATCACTTAGTTGGTTACGAACATAGTCAGCATCCACGTCAATTTTTTTCTCATTGAGTTCAGGGGCGTCAAATGAGAGCTCATGCAGTACCTTTTCCATAAGGGTATAGAGTCGACGGGCCCCTATATTTTCAGTATCTTCGTTTACCTTTTGGGCAAATCTGGAGATCTCTTGAATGCCTTCTTCCTGAAAGATGACATCTACTCCTTCAGTCTCCAGCAAGGCTTTATACTGAAGGGTCAAGGCGTTTTGAGGTTCAGTCAGGATCCGATAGAATTCATGTTGATTAAGAGCAGATAGCTCTACTCGAAGCGGAAAACGACCCTGTAATTCTGGGACCAGATCCGAAGGTTTGGCATAGTGGAAAGCCCCGGCAGCTATAAATAGAATATGATCGGTTCTGATCATACCGTACTTTGTATTGACTACACAGCCTTCGACAACAGGTAAGAGGTCACGCTGGACTCCTTCCCGAGAGACATCAGTCTGTTTGCCACTGTCCTGTTTATCACAGACCTTGTCCAACTCATCAATAAAGATTATACCGCCTTGTTCGACCCGTTCTTTGGCCATCTCGACAACCTTGTCGTGATCAATCAAACGGTCACTCTCTTGTTGAATCAAGTGCTCATATGCATCCTTGACTTTCATTTTCCGGGTCTTTTTCTTCTTGGGAAACATCTTGCTGAACATATCCTGGAATTGCATCTCCATGTCTTCCATTCCTGGCATAGACATAACACCGACTTGAACACTGGAACCTTCTACCTCTATCTCCACAATTCGCTCCTCCAATTTGCCCTCGTACCACATTTGTCGAAATTTTTCCCTTGTCGAGTCTATGCTTGTTTCGGAACCTTCACTTTGATCTTGGTTTTCTCCCGATTCAAGTGCTGTATTTGAGGACTTATGGTCTTGCTTTTGTTTTGACCTTGGCAACAGGAGGTCAAGCAAGGCCTCTTCAGCCAGTTTTTTGGCTCGTTCCCGGACTTTCTCCATTTCTTCCTGTCGGACTAGATTAATGCCAATCTCCATAAGGTCGCGAATCATTGATTCAACATCTCGTCCAACATAGCCTACTTCTGTGAATTTTGAGGCCTCGACTTTGAAAAATGGTGAACCGGCTAACTTAGCTAGCCTCCTGGCAATTTCGGTCTTGCCCACCCCTGTGGGGCCAATCATAATGATGTTCTTGGGAGCTACCTCTTCGCGCAGCTCAGGGTCTAGTTTTTGTCGTCGCCAACGGTTTCTAAGGGCAATGGCCACCATCCGCTTGGCTTCTTCCTGTCCAATAATGAATTTATTCAAGGCCGCAACAATCTCTCGCGGCGTTAAGGTCGAGTTCATTTTTTAGCCTCCTTGATTAAGGTCAAAAAGGTTCAGATAGTTAAGTACCTTTTTGCAAGGTTTCAATTGTAAATTGGTCATTGGTATATACACACATTTCAGAGGCAACCCTCATTGAGGCCTGGACTATTTCCTTGGCTCCCATATCAGAATGCCCGACAAGAGCCTTGGCAGCAGCATGGGCATAAGGCCCGCCTGAGCCAATGCCCACAATACCGTCATCTGGCTCAATAACATCCCCGGTGCCACTCAAAAGAAGAATAGACCCGGCATCAGCTACTAGCAACATTGCCTCGAGTCTGCGTAGATATTTGTCTGTTCGCCAATCTTTGGCCAACTCAACACTTGCTCTGAGAAGATTGCCACTAAATTCCTCTAATTTGGCCTCGAATCTTTCAAACAAGGTGAAGGCATCGGCTGTAGCCCCAGCAAAACCGGAAAGGACTTTATCTCGATACATTCTTCTAACTTTTATAGCCTTGTGCTTTAGTGTGACTGATTGGGCCATTGTGACCTGTCCGTCACCAGCCATAGCCACACCTTGACTGTCTTTGACAGCAAGAATAGTTGTTCCAGATATACTTGCGGACACTTAAGCCTCCTTGAAAAACAAATTTATATCTAGCATTTAGCATCTTGACCGTGAACTGTGAGAGGAAAAGATGAAATGAGGACCTCTATCCGGTTGAATGCCGCCTTCTTCTTTCTGTTCAGTTTTACTTTGCGGCTGACGAACCTTGTAGGCTAGGTACGTTGGGTTCAACCGGTAGAATTGATAGGTAACCCATTCAGTGGTCAGGGGATTTTATAATTTGAGGAAATTAATTTCAAGATTGCAGTTTAATTGGATAACAAAGTAAACTTTATAAAGGGCAAACTATTCCTCTGAAACAGGCTTTACAAAGAAAAAGCCTAAGGACATAAATAAAATAAATTCCCTTAAACCACTATACTTTTGCCAAAATAAAAACATACCTCTTAAACTGGTTGTTATAATTAAAACTGTAACTTATTATCAGTAATATATTCTTTTTAAGAAATGAACATTCAAAGAGAATTGTCAAGAGACAGTCTTTTTTTCTAAACAATAGCTCTTAAAATTATATAAAAGCAAACAAGTCCGGATATTAAAAAATTTTCAAATGGCAACTAAATAGTTATCTGTTAGAAAACAGCCTAGTTGGGTTATTCTCCTTGTCCTGTTTTCTTTTGAAGGGTATAGATAACCACAGGATCTTCGCGTCCATGAAGTGAATGCTGACCAAGATTGATGAATCTTTCGGAGTTATCCTTTAATTTCTCGACCAATTGTGCCGAGATAGCTAGACGCGAATTGAGGTCCCTGGTCAAATTTTCCAAACGGAAAGCAACATTGACCGCATCACCAATAAATGTATATTCCATTCTTTCAGGACTCCCTATATTACCGGCTAGGACATGTCCAGTGTGGATTCCGATTGAATTAGTAAGGGTCAGATCAGGTCCAAGTTGGAGGCGTTTGTTGATCTTGTCGCATTCTTCAAGCATTTTGAGTCCGGCTTTAATTGCATTGTCTTCTTCTTGGTCCAAAGGTCTTGGATGACCAAAGACAGCCATGACTGAATCTCCAACGAACTTATCGACAATGCCTCCATGTTCTTCAATTATTTCGACCATGGTTGTGAAGTACTCATTGAGCAAGCTGACCAATAATGAAGGGGGTAATCTGGTGCTCATATCAGTAAATCTTCGCAGATCACAAAACAAAATGGTTGCTTGGACTACTTCACCTCCGAGCTTTAATTTGTTATGAACAAGGTGTTCTGCAACATCCTTGTTAACTACTTTGCCCAAGCTGGTTTTTAAAAATTCCTTTTCTCTTAATCCCTGAAGCATATGGTTAAAAGAATCAATAACTTTTCCCAGCTCATCCTTTTTTGAATGCTGCAAACGGACTGTATAGTCACCGTTAAAAACACTGTTTAATCCTTTTTGGAGTTGACGTAAAGGACGAAGAACCTGCTTTGTGAAATACAAGGTCAATAGAATGGCCAAGACAAAGGAAATAAGCAGAGAGACATATCCGGCCCGTCGAATTGAAGCCAGTTTTTCGGCCATCCTGGTTATGTCCATATCAATACCCAAAAGGGCTATGCTTTGGCCTTGGCTGTTGAAAATAGGGGCATAACCAGACAAAGTCCATCCCCATTCGTCATGCCAGGGTTGGTGGTCGGCTGAGGGGGTTATAAAGCCTTGGAGAAGTTGTGGTGGAGGATTGGGATAGACATCGCCAATGGGAGCTGGTAGTTCCATCTTGTCGATGATACCATTGCCGTTGTCGTCGCTTGGTGGTGAATCGACAATAAATTCAACACGGTCATTATTTAATCTCATGGTATAGGCATATAAAAATTCTTCGTTGGTTTGAGCAATAGTCCCTAGAGTCTCTTGTATTCTTTTGTACTGTGAGGAGGAACTCTGGTTGGTATTAACAAGGTTCTGTAGGGTATTGCCGTCAATTAGCTTGGAGGCTATTATTGCTGAAGCCATAAGCTCTTGGCGAAGAGAGCTGATAACAGCTTTTTTGGCTTGCAGATAGAAATATGAGCCAGTTGCCCCGGAGGCTAGAAAGGCAATAGCTAAAATACCGAGAATTAATTTTACTCGTAAGTTCATGAATCCTCCAAACATAAATAAAATAAAAGTTTCAGATATAAATTTACCCACTTTAAACTATGAATAAATAGAATATTTCAAGAAGTGTATAGAAAGTCAAGGTGGTCTAGTTTCTATCTTGTGCTTGTTGTCAAGCAATGAGTTTGATTGCTTTAAGCTTATAAGGACGGGGTGGTATGCAAGAGATATTTTTGAAACGTCGAGATAAGGTTCGGGAAAAGGTCCGTCAGCAGGATCTAGATGGATACCTGGTCCTGCATCCTTCCAACCGTTATTATTTGAGTGGATTTGAACTCCATGACCCTCAATGTAATGAGAGTGCTGGCTGTGTGCTTATTGGTCGTGATGGCGAGGACTATCTTTGTACAGATCCCAGGTATCAGCAAGAAGGCCAACAGCTGTGGGATGAAGAATATCTTTTTGTCTATAAAGAGAATCGAGTCGCCCAATTAGCCGACTTTTTTTCAAAAAAGGGTTATTCTACTTTAGGCTTCGAGACTCGGATTATGAGTCATGAGATGTATGCTCATTTAGATGAAAATCTTGATCTCAGACCTTATAAAGGACTGGTTGAAGATCTGCGTGTCTTGAAAGATGAGTTTGAGATTGAATGCCTTCAGAGGTCCTGTTCTTTGAATCATGAGGTATTTTCATTTTGTACCGAGAGATTTCATCCGGATTTGACAGAGAATGATCTGGCTTGGGGCATTGAAAAATATTTTCGGGAAAACGGGGCAAGTGAACTGGCTTTTACACCGATAGTAGCTTTTGGTTCTCATGCTGCTCTGCCTCATTATTTACCCGGGGAGACTATTCTTGGTACTGAGACTCCGGTACTTATTGATATTGGTGGCCGCTTTCTAGATTATTGTTCTGATCAGACCAGGACATTTTGGTTCGGAGATGACCTGCCTGATTATTTTTCAAGGACAAGGGATATGGTTCAGGAAGCTCAGCAGTTGGCTATTAAAAAGATACGCCCCGGGATTAAGATCAATGAGGTCTTTAACCAGACCAAGGAATTTTTCAGAGGTTATAGTGTTGATGACCATTTTATCCATTCACTGGGACACGGTATTGGTCTTGAAACCCATGAATATCCAGGTTTGGGACCACGTAATCAGGATATATTCCAAGAAGGTATGGTCGTGACCATAGAACCGGGGCTATACTTTCCTGAATGGGGCGGTGTTCGTTGGGAATTTATGGTCGTTATTCGGGATGATGGAGTTCAAATACTTTAATATTTATGGATACAGAGGGATTAAAGCATCAATGGTCGGATCGGATCTATGTTCGCATCAAAAGAAGGGATATCGCTTACTTGAGGTTCCTTGTCGAAGGTTATGACCATCTGGCTTATATGACTGTACTTGATAAATATGAGGCTGATATCCAATTGACATTTTCGCCTGATCAACAAGAAGAGGTGTTTGAGTTTATTCAAGGTATTAGTCAAGATATGAGCATGCTTATCTTTGAGATCCCCAAGATTAGAGATAAATTCTAATAAGTCAGTGACAAAAGCATAATTATTTGCCGGTCGAGTAGATAATAGTAGGTTGGGTTATGAATACTTTAGAACATAAGATTGTAGCATTTGAAGCAAATAAATTGGTTTTTGCCGAGGATTGCCCGCTGGAAAAGGTTTATTATCACATTGACGGTAAGGTTAGTCTTTGGAAAAAGCAAAAGAGGTTAGTGGACCTGTCTGCAGTCTCTATTTTGGGTATTGAAGGCTATTTTAATAGGACAGATAGATACTTGTACAGCCTTAAAACGGAAACAGACTGCCGTTTCGCTTTATATAGCCTAACAAAGATTCAGGAGATTTTAATCTCAAGACCACAATTCGGAGAAATGGTTTTAGAGAATCTGAGTCAGCAGTTAACACGGTTGTGGAAGTGCCTGGGCAGTATGCAATATCGGGAGGAGAGCCCATATTATGTAGGGGATATTAGGACTTATGCCCCTGATGACTTAATTATTCAGGAGGGTGATTCATCAACCGAGGTTTACCGAATTGTATCAACTGACCTAGGACTAGAGGTCTCAAAGCAAGGGACCAAGCTGGCTATTTTGGATAAGCCAGGACAATTTTTTGGGGAAATGGCAGCGCTTCTCAAAGAAGAACGGTCCGCTTCTGTTAAATCCCTGGGACAAACAGTTCTGGAGGTTTATCCTGGTGAGTTTTTGTCCCAAATGATTGAAGACTATCCTGAATTTGCTCAGGGCCTTGTTCAAGGCTTGGGGCAGAGACTGGAGGAAGCAAATCGCCTTTTATTAAAAAGATGACAAATCAGCTTTTATGTGAGTTGAAAGAAATGTCTGGCATTATCAGCTGTGGTTTCCCAGACCTTTTCCAAGGAAGTACCTTTTAGTTCAGCCACCTTTTTGGCTGTATGGATGATATAGGATGGCTCGTTTCGTTTGGGGCGATAAGGTTCTGGAGTAAGGAAAGGGCAATCAGTCTCGATTACCGTCCTGGACAAAGGGATCTCTTTTACTGCTGCTTGTAGTCCAGATGCGTTTTTATAGGTGATAATACCTGGAAGTGAGATGGTCCAACCATTGGCTAGGATCTTTTCGGCAAATGATGTCTCCCGACTGAAGCAGTGCCAGAGTAAAGGACGGTCCTTGAAACCCATGTCCAAAAGTATCTCCAGGCATTCTGTCTCTGCTTGTCTGGAGTGAATGACTACGGGATAGTCAATTGATTTGGCCAAGGCCAATTGGTCTCGAAAGGTATTTATTTGAGATTGTTCCTGGCTTCGCATCCAATAGAAATCCAGACCGATTTCTCCGACAGCACGTAGTCTGAAGTCTGATTGGGTTATTTTTTCAATCTTTTGGATGGTCCCTTGATTCGCCTTTTCGGCATCATGTGGATGGATACCCAGAATAAAGAAAATAAACGGCCATTCATCAAGTATAACTGGCCTATTCTCATAAGCTTCCGGTCCTAAAAAAACATTGCCAATCTTTTGCAGACCTTTTCCCTGGGCCCGGTTGAGCACCTGTTCTAGATCATCTCGGAATTGTTTTAGATCCAAGTGGGCATGTGTATCTATGCCAAGAGTGGCTAAGTCATTCATGGTTAACACTCATGCCTTCAAGAAGACACAGGAAAGAGTGTGAAAGAGTATGTGAACCGTGGACTGAGCCGTGAAACGAAAGATGAA
>CAYUNZ010000040.1:17591-19027 GCA_964446205.1 uncultured Desulfohalobiaceae bacterium
CACGGTCCACATCCTTCTATTCGCTCTTGATTTCGATCTTCTTGGGTTCCTGTTTCTGGACTTTAGGTAAATTGAGTTTCAAAAGTCCGTTTTTTAAGTTTGCTTTGATACTTTCTCTGTCAACTGTGTCTGATAAGGTAAATCGTCTTGTATAATGGACATTATCGAATTCATTATCCAGCAGTTTTTCATTTTCCATTTTAGGATATCCTGTGGCAGCATCGATAGTCAAGACATCATTATTAACGGATATGTCGATATCCTTCATATCAACCCCTGGCATATCCAACAAGATATAATAGGAATCATCTTTTTGAACTATATCTGCTGGGGGCTTGACATAAGGAATATCTGAACCTGGTTGCTTTTTGAACTCATTAGCCATATTCCAACCTCCTTATTATTCTACTTTAATATCAATTTGTTTGGGTTTGACTTCTTCAGACTTTGGTAATAATATTTCTAATAAGCCATTCTTCATAGTAGCCGTGGTCTTGTCTCGATCTACCTTGACGTTCAAGTTGATAATCCTTTGAAATGGTCCTGTCGGCCTTTCTTGTCGAAAATAACGACCTTCTTCATGTTTTCTTTCTCCTTTGAGAATAAGGCTTCCTTCAGATAAAGTCAGTTCTATGTCATTGATATCAAGACCTGGGATTTCTGCTCTGACATATACAACATTGTCGTCTTCACTTACATTTAACGGTGGATAGGCAAGCCTTCTTTGGCTAATGTTCAATGGGCTGCGGAATTCATCAAAGAACTTTTCTATATTCCGGGGAAAATCATATAGGGTATTAAAGTCCAAAACCATATTTTTTACCTCCTTTTATTCAATATATTTAGACGGTTATTGTAGCAGCTCTTATTATAACAGTATAATAAGCACTAGTTTAAGACTGTCAAGAAGCTTGGAGTCAAAGAAGATAAAAAGTTCTACCTCCAGTCATATTAGTCTGGTCTTTTCAGATCATTTTGGATATATAGATCTTATCTAAGATGAAAAAGAATTGGCCTAAGAAAACACGGAAGAAATGAACAAAGTAGAAGCAAGGGCAGGAAAATTGAAGCCAACTTGTGTCAAGCCCAACTTGATCTAATATCAAAAGTAATTGGAGTGGTCATATGCATGAAATTAGTCTAGGATACACAATTCAAGACTATCTCAGTGGTCAGGATATAGAAGCTACAACATATGAAGACCTTCGACAGGCCATAGTGCAGATGGTTGTTGAGAGAAAGGCTTATCCCAAAGAGAATATCCGGTCCAAAATCAAGATAGAGTTTGATATTGAAGAACGGAAATTCTCCCGGAGTATAGATTTGGTTGTTTACAGTCCCACAGGGGAGCCTCTGCTAGTTATCCTGTTTTGTGCCGGAGAGGTAGAGACTTTTGTTCGGGAAACCGTGGCTGCTGCTAGGTTATTACCGGATAA
>CAYUNZ010000041.1:0-9102 GCA_964446205.1 uncultured Desulfohalobiaceae bacterium
TAGGTGCCGGACGATCCGGTACCAATATATTGCGGGATTGCTTGACAAGCCTGCCAGGATTTGGCACTTGGCCCTGTGATGAGATTAACTATATCTGGCGACATGGAAATGTCAGGTATCCTTCAGATGAATTTAGTCCGGATATGGCTAAACCAAAGGTAAAAAGATATATTCGGGCTCAATTTTCCTGGGTGGCCGGACGTTATAATGTTGAATGGGTAGTGGAAAAGACCTGTGCCAACTCTTTGCGGGTTGAATTTGTAGACCAAGTGCTCCCAGATGCAAGATATATCTTTATTTATCGTGATGGCTTGGATACTGTAGGTTCTGCCATAAAGCGGTGGAAGGCCAAGATGAATATTTCCTATTTGGCACGTAAGGCCCGATTTGTTCCTCTTACAGACTTACCCTATTACGGTGGTCGCTATTTATATAATCAATTATACAGAATGATCTCCAAAGAAAAACGATTGGCATTTTGGGGACCGAAATTGGATGGGATGGAAGAGCTTTTGCAAAATTATCTCCTGGAGGAGGTTTGTGCTTTACAGTGGAAAAGATGTGTAGATAGGACATCACAGGCTTTAGAGTTATTGTCTAAACAGGACTGGCAGGAGATAGCTTATGAGGATTTTGTAAAAAATCCGCAAATGGAAATGAAACGTATTACAGATTGGTTGGGTTATTTCTTAGAAGACAGAACTTTAGCCCAAGCAGTTAAGAATGTCTCTGATAAAAGCTTGGGAAAAGGACGTAAAGAACTAGGACAACAATATAGTGACAGGATATTTTATTTGATTGGCGATACCATGAAACGGTATGGATATGTCTAAAGTTTATCATACAATGTAAATCCTTTAAGATAATAGGAAAATAAATGAGTAACAAGGATAAAAAGAGCCAGTCCAACAGTGCAGAAAAGCATCAGAAGAAAGAAATAGCCAATGAATCTCTTACAGATTTACAGATTGGTAATAAAAAATCAGTTTATACTGAAATAGTAGTGGCTTTTTTACTGGTCTATAGTGTATGTGCTGGACTCAGATTTCTAGAGGTTCCTTCTTGGCAGAAGTCATCACTTCAAATAAATGGTGAAAAATTGATGGCTACACATGATGCCTATTTTGGTATGGCCAATGCTATAGATACCGGAAGAAATCCTGATCAGTCTTTATCTGAGATCTTGTCAGTTACTCATACAATTACTGGAATAGATATTGGCAACCTTGCCTTTTGGTTCCCTGCCTTGCTCGCACCTATAGCTGGTTTACCATTTGTCTTTTTGGCTAGAAAATGGAATATGACAGAAAGTGGAATTGTGGCTGGAGTATTGACTGGCGCATGCCTGGGATTTTTTATGCGGACCAGAGTAGGTTTTTTTGACAATGATATTCTGACCTTATTTTTTGCCATAGTTTTTGTCTCATGTTTAATTGTCTGGCTTTTCCCCTTTATAAAAAGCAAATGGTTTGGGGAAAAAAATAGTACTGAATTAAATGATATACTAGATTTAAAGTCAGCTTTGATTTATCCTGGACTGTTAGGGATTTTGGGCTGGGTCTATGTCTGGTTTAGATCAGCAGGTAACAGTTTTATCATTGCATTTTTGGGCTTAGCTGCGCTTTTAAGTATATTTTTGTCTGCCAATAAGGAAAACAGGGTTTATTTACTCTTTGCCATTCTGGTAATATATAGTATCTCATTGGCCGGTTGGTTAGGATTTTTAGTATGTATTGTTTTGTATTGCTTGTTTAAATATTTTCCTGAATATTGGAGAAACAAAAGGTACCTATTTATAATCTTTGCCTGTATGGCTTTATTTTTCCTATTTTTTACTGATTTCCATCTATTGCTTATAAAGAATATAGAAAGGGTCATTAGCTATACAAAATTGTCAACCAGGGGCATGGAAAATACAAGCGGAGATCTACTACTCCCATCAATCAAACAAAGCGTCAGGGAAGCCCAGAACATACCTTTTATACAAATTATCAGCAGAATATCTGGACACTGGTCCTTATTTGTTCTTGGATTACTTGGTTATATATATTTGGTCTACAAGCGACCCACAGCTATAATATTGCTGCCTTTATTAGGTGTTAGTCTTGGGGCGGTGAAGATGGGAAACCGTTTTACTATGTATGGTGGGGCATTTATTGGATTTGGGTTGGCCTTTGGATTGAGTCAATTTTTGCTTAGATTTAATACCCACAAAACATACCGATGGATATTGCAGATTCTTTTGTTGATTGCAGTTGTCTGGCCCTCATTTAATGTTGCTAGGAGGGTGAGTCCGGCCCCTATACTACCAAAGGTTTATGCCCAAACATTTATAGATTTGAAAAGAGAAAGCCTCAGTAACGCCCGTCTCTGGCAGTGGTGGGACTATGGTTATGCCGGTCAATACTACGCTGAAAGAGCCACTTTTGGAGATGGGGGAGGGAGATTCCATAAGGGATCTTTTCTCTACCCCATGGCCAAAGTGCACATGACCCATAGCCCATTGCAAGCCAACCAATTGATGAAATTCACTACATTGACTCAAAGGGAAGAGTATAAGGAAAATTCCACCAAGTACAAGAACAGCCCCAAGATGTGGAGACGTTATCTGCCTGACCCAGTTGCCAAATTGCGTGATATGGGACCAGAAAAAGCCCAGGCTTTTGTGCAGAGCTTAAAGAATGAAGAAAAAGATTGGCCTGAAGATATTCCGGAGCAGTATTTTGTAGTCTCCTGGGAGAATCTGCGTTTGGCTTACTGGATTAGCTTCTACGGCAATTGGAATCTGGAAAGCGGTAAGTCCGATCCTGGCAGGATTCAACAGATTCAAGGTCAGGCAAACTTTGATCTTCAAAACGGGGTTATACAAC
Organism: uncultured Desulfohalobiaceae bacterium; assembly: GCA_964446205.1. Lineage (GTDB taxonomy): Bacteria > Desulfobacterota > Desulfovibrionia > Desulfovibrionales > Desulfothermaceae > CAYUNZ01. Next base: position 2,871 of record CAYUNZ010000041.1, read on the forward strand.
TGTCCAGAGGGAAAGTAGAACTTGAAGCTATGGACATTGTCAGCAAACAGGGAACCCGACACTTGGACTGGCCAAATGGTAGCGGGGTCTATGCTGTTCTAAATCGAATCTCCCATGAACTCTTTATTATGGAGTTAAGTATTTATGAATCCATGATGGTGCAAATGTTAATCAGTGACTCAGATGAGTTCAATGATCATTTTGAATTAGTGTCTGATCATTATCCATGGGCTAGGGCATATCGGGTCAAGTAATTCCAATTATCTGGATAATAAGAGCTGTTTTAAGTTGTTACAATGTGTAATGGGGAAACACTAAGTTTAGGGCAAGCTTTGTTAAAAAGGTCCTTTGATCTGGTCTTTTCTTTTCTGGGTTTGTTATTGACCCTTTGGATTATCTTACCTGCTTTTTTGATAGCAACAATTGATACACAAGAAAACGGTTTTTTTGTCCAAAAAAGGGTAGGGTACAAAGGAGAAGTGTTTTCTTTAATTAAACTCAAGACCATGAGGTCAAGCTCTAAATCAGAGACTACCGTAACAACCTCGGCTGATCCCAGAATCTCAAAAATGGGCAGATTCTGGAGAAAAACCAAGATCGATGAACTGCCTCAGCTTATAAATATCTTTTTGGGTCAAATGAGCTTTGTTGGCCCTAGGCCAGATGTACCTGGATTTGCCGATGCATTGACAGGTGAGGATAGGATTATTCTGGAAGTGAAACCTGGTATTACTGGCCCGGCAACCTTGAAGTATAGGAAGGAAGAAGAAATCCTCAGCAGGCAATCTGATCCAGAAAAATATAATAAAGAGGAAATATTTCCGGACAAGGTTAGGATAAATAAAGAGTATGTAAAAAACTATTCTTTCTGGAAAGATTTAAAGTATATTTGGCAGACAGTTGCTTGTTGAATTTTAAAGGCATTTTTAGAGTCGAAACGGCACAATCTTATTGCCTTACAGCAAAGAAAGGAGAAGTCTCATGGCTTTGATAGACGTCAATAATACCCAATTACATTATCGTCTGGACGGTCCTGAACAAGGTCCGGTCATTATGTTTTCCAACTCCCTGGCTTCAAATCTAAGTATGTGGGACAATCAGATCTCCGAATTGACTGCAGCCGGTTACCGAATATTACGCTATGATAGCCGGGGGCATGGGCAGTCTGCTGTACCCCAAGGGCCATACAGCATTGAGATGTTGTGCAATGATGCTGTTGGCTTGCTGGATCAGCTTGGCCTGGATAAAGTCTTTTTTTGTGGTTTGTCTAAAGGAGGAATGGTTGGTCAGATGTTTGGTGTTAAATATCCGGAAAGGCTGACTGCCCTGATGCTCAGCTCTACATCCGCCTATGTCGGTTTTCCGGAATCTTGGAATGAAAGGATTGATCAAGTTCAGTCCAGAGGTATGCAATCGGTAGTTGAGGCAACTATTGATCGTTGGTTCACTCAGTCTGGTCAGGAGCGGATGCCAAAGGAAGTGGGAAAAATCAGAAAAATGATCCTGGATACCCCAGTTGAAGGATTTTGTGCCAGCTGTGCGGCAATTCGGGATATGGACCAGCGCAAGAGCATTACCGCCGTATCTCTACCTACATTGGTCGTGGTTGGGGAACATGACCAAGGGACCCCAGTTGAAGAGGCAGAATTTATTCATCGGCAGATCAACTCTTCACAGCTGCAGATCATCCCTGAGGCAGCTCATATGGTCAATATTGAACAGGCAAATGTCTTTACCCGGGTGCTTCTTGAGTTTGTCAACTCTACAATAGCTTGAAAGATTGGAGATATAAGCAAGCGCCGATCTTAATGCCCTTTGAAAAATTAGTTGTTGTCGTCTATTAGATTGAATTTTGACTTTCTCTGCACCTACAAATAAAGTCTGTAATTTTTTCTTAGATTACAGGCTGTTACCAATATAAATGCCGAGGGCGGGATTCGAACCCGCACGGGCGTTGGCCCACTACCCCCTCAAGATAGCGTGTCTACCGATTCCACCACCTCGGCTTGATAATCAATCATTTACTTCCTGTGTCTGGTGAGTCTATATTGTTCTGTGGAGGTTGTCCAGTCTCTTTTGTATCCATCTTTTGGCTTTGTTGATCTACCGAAGGAGATGGTTTTGAAGGCTTTTGCGTCTCTGATGGAGTTGATTTTTGAAATATCACCGACTCTTCTGGTGCTTTACCCTGCTGTGCACCTATATAGGTAAATGTTAAAGATGTTAGTAGAAAAACTACTGCCACCCCAACAGTAACTTTTGACAAAAATCCTCCAGCTCCGCTACTGCCAAAGAGGGTTGAACTTGATCCCCCAAATATGACCCCCATTCCTTCATGCCCTGATTGGAGGAGGACAAGAATAATTAATGAGACACATGCCAGGATGTGAATGGTCAAAATAAGAGTCTCCAATTAGACACCTCCATTATTTAGAGTGTTGAAATTTCAGCTCAAATTTTACTTTGAGTTGATTATAATATCACTAAATGTTTGCGCATCAAGAGATGCCCCCCCTACCAGGACTCCGTTTACATTGTCAAGAGACAATATTTCCGAACTATTCTCCGATTTGACACTTCCACCGTAAAGAATCGGAATTATATCACTTTTCTGTTCAAGAAATTTTTTAAGTATACTTCTGATTAGGCTATGGGCCTCTCGAATATCCTCTTTTTGAGCGACTTTTCCGGTTCCAATAGCCCAGACAGGTTCATAGGCGATTAGTAATCTGTTCTTGATGTCTGAAGGGCTGAGATTATTTAGGACAGAGTCAAGTTGAGAATTAAGGGTCTTTTCAAGTAAACCATTTTGTCTTTGATCCAGAGTCTCACCAATACAAAGGATAATGGCCAGATTCTTTTCAAGACCCATATGCACCTTTTGGGCTACAAAATCGTTCGACTCCTGGAAGGTATGTCTCCTTTCCGAGTGTCCGATGATGGAATATGTACATCCGGCATCAATAAGCATATCTGGGGAAATCTCGCCTGTAAAGGCTCCTTGTTCCGCAGGATAAAAATTTTGCCCTCCAAGTTGGATCTGGGATATATTCTGGATCACCTTGAATACAGAACCAAGGGCTGTAAAGGGAGGGAAAATTATAACTTCATCATTAGTCTGGAGTTTTGCTTGAATATTGGTTATTATATCCTTTGCTGTCTTGTGAGCTTGTTCAGCGGTTTTAAACATTTTCCAGTTTGCGGCCAGATAGCGTTTCATCAGCATACACCCCTTTTTTGATTAGAACTCAAGATCAGTATCTAGATTAAATTGCAAAATCTCTGTTACTAACCTAACTCTGTATTAGTTCAGCCTTTTGAAGAAGTCTTTTTTTCAACTCGTGGCTAACCGGCTAAACATTCAGTAAAATTAAAGGTTGGACTGCATTATATTATAGAGGACATACCTAAGGCCTTTAAGCCAGGCAAATCTTTGCCTTCTAAAAATTCAAGGAAAGAGCCTCCTCCAGTAGAGATAAAACTCATTTTCTCTTCTAAACCACATTTTTTTAGTAAGGAATCTGTATCTCCACCTCCCACAATTGTCAAGACCTGAAGACTGCTGACAGTTTGAGCAATTCCAAAAGAACCCTGAGAGAAGGTAGGATTCTCAAATGCCCCCATTGGTCCATTCCAGACAACAGTTTGAGCATCCTTGAGCACCTCAGAAAAAAGAGTGTGTGTAGCAGGTCCGGTATCCAAGATCATCTCATTATCAGGAACATTGAGGAAAGGGCAGACTCCGCTGGTGTTTGTAGACTTTATATCTGTTCCAAGCAGATAGTCTACAGGGAGATAAAGACTAACCCCTTTTGAGTGGGCTTTTTCTATAATTTCAGAAGCATTTGGGATAAGATCATCTTCAACGAAAGATTGACCTACGGAATATCCTTGGGCTTTACGGAAGGTGTTTGCCATAGCTCCGCCGACAATTATCCTGTCCACCTTATCCAATAAATTCAAGAGTACGCCTAATTTAGTTGAAACTTTGGCCCCACCAGTTAAAAGGATATAAGGATGATCTGGGTGAGCCAGGGCCTTGCCCAGGTACTGTATCTCTTTACTAAGTAAAAAACCAGCACAGGTAGACTGTATGTAATTGGTTATCCCTTCAACTGAGGCATGGGCTCTATGGACTACACCAAAGGCATCATTGACATATATATCAGCTAACTTGGCCAGTTGCTTACTGAATTCAGGGTCATTTTTTGTCTCTCCGGGATGAAAACGTAAATTTTCCAGGAGAAGGATTTTACCTGGAACAAGGTCATTAACTAAAGCTTCAACCTGTGAACCAATACAATCAGGAGCCATTTCAACATCCTGATCAAGGAGGTGTTCTAGTTTTTTGGCAACAGGGCTCAGTGAGAGTTCTTTTTTATATTCTCCTTTGGGTTTTCCTAGATGAGAACAGAGTATTACACTTGCTCCTTGATCCAAAAGATAATGTATTGTAGGTAGTGTTTCCTTGATTCTGTTGTCGTCTTCAACTTTTCCATCCTGGATAGGGACGTTGAAGTCAACTCTTACCAGTACTTTTTTGTCTTTGAACTGCATTTCGTTGATATAACGCATGAAGAATTCTCCTTTATCACCCTATTTTGTAAAATTTATTAAAATCAAGATGTTATTTTAAAAGCCGATTGGCTATAAGATGTTTACTACAAGCTTTTTCAACTTGTTGCAGACAGCTAAACAGTTACTAAAAATCAATTTTTATGGTTAATTATAATAATTCATTGAATGATGATCGTAAAGGGCTTAGCTTAGACTTTTCTATGTCTAATTTGAGGTTTTATTTAGGACTACAATACTATTAATCCTTAATGTGCCTGGGCATGATAGTTGATAAGTAAATCTGGATTAATTTTACCCGCTAAGCGATAAGAAAGATTATTCTGTCTTATGTAACCCAAAATGTCCTTATAGTAACAGTTTGTAATAATGTTAGGAAAAAAGAACAAAAATTATAGTTCGAAAAAGACCTCCCCAATGATTGAGGTGGTTGACCAGTATAACAGACCCTTTGGAGTTTTATCAGTTGACCTGGCCCATGAGTTAAATCTTTATCATCGCAGGGTTATAATTTTGGTTTATAATCAGGAAAATAAGTTGTTTTTATTGCGGCGGAGTCTCAAGAAAAAACGTTACCCTGGTTTATGGGAACTATCTGCATCAAGCCATGTCCTATATCGTGAATCAAGAGAAGATACAGTTCAACGGATCTTAAAAGATGTCTTCAGGGTTGGGTCCATGAGATTGTCCTTGTTGAATGAATATCACCCGACATTGACTGGAAAATACGAATTTATTTCTATATTTAGGGTCCATCTTCTCCAGGACCATATCCATTTGAATCCAAAAGAGGCACAGTCAGGGGAATTTGTAGAACATCATGAATTAAAATATATATTAAGTTCTTTCCCAGAACTTCTCACACCGGATTTAAAATGCCTTGAACACTTGAAATATCTTAATCCTTAGTTCTAACAAAAAAACAATCGATTATTTTTTTGTTAGAATCTGTCCCAGGGAATAGTGAATAAGGCTATTTGTAGCCATTATTGATGGGCTGTATAGATTAAAATTGTTTTGCAAATTTAACTCAGTGACTGCACCTCCGGCTTCCAGTACAAGGAGCCATCCGGCAGCTGTATCCCAGGGTTTTAATCCCAGTTCATAAAACCCTTCAAATCTTCCACAGGCAGTGTAGGCTAAATCAATTGCAGCAGCGCCCATCCTTCTGATTCCTCGCACGGAAGGTAGAACCCCTTGTAAGGGCTGAATGATCTCCTCTATCCGTTTATCAATGTCATAAGGAAAACCGGTAGCAATCAGGGAATTCTCCAAGGATGTCTCTGGAGAGACTTTGATTCTACGGCCATTTAAAAAGGCACCAGCATCCTTTACTGCAGTAAACATTTCATGTGTTTTGGGTATATAGACAAGGCCCAAGACAATTTGATCTTTTTGCCACAAGGCAACAGAGATAGCGACAGGGAATAATCCATGTGCAAAATTGGTTGTTCCGTCCAAAGGATCAATGACCCAGGTCAGATCGTTTAGTTTATTAGTCGGCATACTTTCTTCCGACAAAAAGGATGCCTGGGGGAGTATGATTGACAATTGGCTTTGCAGTTGTTTTTCTACTTCAAGATCTGTATTTGTAACCAGATCTATTCGTCCTTTGTGATAAATATCCTTGGGTTGCTCCAAACGACCTAAAATTATG
>CAYUNZ010000041.1:9202-18977 GCA_964446205.1 uncultured Desulfohalobiaceae bacterium
AAATATGTTCGGCTGACATTATTGACTATCAATTGATTTTCATAACTGTCGTCTTTTTAAGATAGTCAATTAACGAACATTGGTTCATAGTATTTTTTATTTTCCATGGACTTTCCTGTTCCACGTAGAACTGTGGTTAGTGGTTCATCATCAGTAACGACACTTATCCCGGATTCTTCCTTAATTAAAATATCTAATCCTTTGAGTAGAGCTCCTCCTCCGGCCAAAAGCAAACCATTATTGGCAACATCTGTAATCAATTCAGCGGGAGTCTTTTCAAGTGCCTTTCTAACAGCCAGGATAATAGCGTGGACCGGTTCTTTGATACTTTCTCTGATCTGGCTGTCATTTAGTTCTATTGTTTTGGGCCTGCCATCTACAATGCTTTTCCCATAAACGTTTGTGGTCAATGTTTCTGAAAGAGGATAGGCAGAACCGATCTCAATCTTTACTTTTTCTGAAGCGTTTTCCCCGATTAGGACCTGAAAATTTTCCTGGACATATCTTTGAATAGCCTCATTCATCTCATCACCAGCAACCCTCACAGATTCAGCATAGGCTACGGAGGATAAAGAGATAACTGCAACTTCAGTAGTCCCACCTCCTATATCTACAACCATATTCCCTAAGGGCTTATCAATGGGAAGGTTGGCCCCTATAGCCGCGGCTATAGGTTCCTCTATAAGTCGAACTTCACGAACTCCGGCTTGTTGAGCGGATTCTATTACTGCCCGCTTCTCCACCTGGGTAATGCCCGTAGGGACACAAATAACCATCTTGGGCTTAAAAAGCTGCATTCCGGTTAAGGTCTTTTCTATAAAATAGGAAATCATTGTCTTGGTAACCTCAAAGTCAGCAATAACTCCATCCTTAAGGGGACGTATCGCCTTTATTCTTTCAGGTGTCCTGCCGACATACTCCTTGGCTTCTTTACCAATAGCCCGTATTTTATTGGTTTCATTATCAAGGGCCACTACAGAAGGTTCATTAAGGACAATACCTTTTTGGGGGGAATAGAGAAGACTATTCGCTGTGCCTAAATCCATAGCCAGGCTCTTTCCGAGACAACCAAATAATCTATTCCATATCATTGTTTTTGGGTCCTTTTTTGTCGTTATTAAAGGTCAGGGTAAGTATCAGCTAGTTATATTGACTTGTTTCAGTTTGTTCTTCAGATACAGATTTTCAAGAAAAAGTGATAGGTGATCTGAAATAAGAGACATGAACTCGTTGAATTCCTCAGACGGCACTTTATTTTTTTCGTCGGCAAGAACTAAGACACCCCGAGCGCGAAAATGGAATATAAGGGGACAACATATAAGTGATCGAAATAGAGGTGTTTTGTAAACCTTATCAAAGACAAGAAGCCCTGATGTGGCGTTATCACTATCGGTTTTGGTTATAGAGGTATTATTGCGAAAGACCCAACCAATAAGTCCTTTGTCAATAGAAAAAGATTTGTAGTGTAAGCTGTCCTCTAAAAATATTTCTTGATTTTTGCCTTCAAGAAAATAATTCTGACCATGCTGATCAAGTGCAGCTAAAAAGATATACTTAAAACCTGAAAAATCTACAAGTATCTTTAGGAAATGTTCCAGGTAGGTCTTCCATCTGGGATAACGCCAACGCAGATTAAATATCATTTTCAGACAAGAATAATAGTAATCTCTCTGACAAGAAGAGTTTTGCTCATCATGCTCGTTCAAGAGTTCTTCAAGGTGAACAACAAATTGTTGGAGAATTTGCTGATCTTTTCGAGTAAAGGAGTAGTTTTGCTTGCTATCAAGACATAAAGCACCTTTCCCCCGATATAGGCTTAGTGGGCAGCCCATAAAGGATTTGATTTGATCTTCATTTTTTTTATTATAGTATCCAAGATAATAACTTGGACCTTGCTGGTCAAAATTGTCTATAAGCAGCGACTGGTTATTTCTTAATATCCAGCCAACAATACCCTGGCCTAATTCAAGAATACAATTTTTTTTGAGATGCTCACTTAGGGTAAAATGAGCACTTAGTCGATATTTATTTGAGGACTCACAAGGTAGAAAGAGCAAAGCTGAATAGGCTTCAAAGACACTACCTGTAAGTCCTAGTATTTGATCCAATTTTTTTTTATTCATACATTTAATTACTTAAAATGTCTCTGAAAAAAAAATTCAAGGCTCCTATTGTAGGTTTTTTCTTCCTCAGGAGTGAAATAACAGGCTGGGAGTTCACCTCTTTGTCGGTGATAATGTATGCATTCACAGCACAACCCATGACGAGGACAATCAGGATAGGTACATGGACAGGACTCAGAGTTTAATTTTAGTCTCGGACATTGTTTTCTTTTGTCTTCCATCGTCTAGCTCCTTGTGCTTTACTCTGGATAAGATCTTCTTTTCTTTTAACAATTCGAATAATCCCTTACATATTTTATGTACAGGTCTTATTCATTGTAAATACAATAGAAAATGAAGGTCAAGTACAGAATAGGTATCAATCAAATTCATAGAAAACAAAAGATAATAGAAACAACAGTCTTGTGAAGGAGATAGCAGGATAAGCTTGACTGATAAGCTAAAAAATCTCTTCCTAAAGGGGGTGAAAGACAGGTATGAATGAGAAATCATAAAAGGGCGCCTGCAAAAGTGCTTGTTTTGCAAGCGCCATAAAAAGGGTGAATAAAGAGACCCTTATTAATCTACATGCTCTGCCTGGCGGACAAAACGAAGCATGATAAAATCTGGAAGTAAATTGCCAATAGCCTACAGCTCTTTTGGGCTTTGTTCCATGTTCTATATTTTATCATGCTTAACCTTCTTTAAGGTATTTGAATGAAACACTAATTCGGGCCCGGTATCGTTTGACTTTACCATTTTCAACAGTCATATCAAGCTTATTTACCTCTGCAACCCTCATTTCCTTTAGGGATGAAGAGGCAGTCTCAAGGGCCTGGCTGGCTGCATCTTCCCATGACTTTTCACTTGTACCAACCAACTCGATGATTTTATAGGTGCTGTCAGGCATGACCATATCCTCCTTTATCAGGTTTAAGATTTAAAATATCGAGAAAATAAAAAGAGAGTTCTTTTTATTTTCCAGATTATTTATCTTTATACAAGGCAGGATTTGAAATGTCAATCAATCGATGGAAAATACTAAACCAGTAAAAAAGATATTTTTGCTCCATTAGAAGACCAAAATCAAGACTTATATCAGTATGCATTTTAAGAAAATAGTTATTAGTTTAGCCCTATGAAAAGGGCTAAACAGTTACGAACATAGTGTTTTAAAAAGACATGAGTTTTTTAATTTATTTGGAGTGCCTCTCTTGTTCATTATTTATACATTGCGGGACATTAAATCCTCCAGAACCTTTTGGGATGCCTTGAGGTCTGACATGGCCAAGAGACATGAGCTGAACCAAATTTTTGCTTTGACATTTTGGACATTGAGGCTCATTTGATATTTTATCAGTCAAAATAAGATGTTCAAAGCAGTGTTGACAATTTTGACATTCATATTCGAATATGGGCATAATTGTTGCTCCTGATAAAAGTAAGTTTTTACTATACAGGCATTTTTCTTATTCTTAAAGAGCTTTAGAGTCAAGCAAAAAGAATGTCTATAAAAAAATAAGGCTACTATGGTTATGAATCTCACAAGAGTCTGGATTGGTTTCACTTCATATCGACCTGAGACACTTCCATTTATTGAAGAATATATGGGAAAATGTGATGCAGTTATTTTGGAAGAACCTCATACTCCTGGCTTTAATGAGATGATTGACAATGAGCTCCCTATAGAGGAATATCTCATGTTGTCCGATTTTGGTTTTCCAGACTATGCTCGCCGATCTTGTCAAATGATTCAGAGATTATCATCTAAAGGGGTAATTTTCCATCAACTTGATCCTTTTATGGATGAATTGGTTAGAATTCATGAATTCTTTGCTTCCGGAGGTTCTCCGGCTGAGATTGCAGAGAATACGATAACAAGAAATGTCTATCTTTGTGAACGACAATGGACAAAAAAGCTGATCTTTTTTTATAAACAGTCATGTAATTCCAATTTTGAGCTTCTGGTTAATGCGGTCAAAGGATTTGCTAAGGCTGACTCCAAAAAAGTTAACCTCCGGAATGCTATGCGAGCCGAGGAATTAGTAAATCTTTTCTGCCATTATGATTCTATTTATATCGAAGCAGGTTATATCCATTTTATTCTTTTTCGTCTACTTTTAGGGCACAAGACCAATGGGGTTAAGCTAAAACCTATTTATCCGATGTCTGAAGTTATTAGATCCTTAACAGGTAGAAAACAAATTTTGGGTCCAGGTGATCAATTGACTTTATTATATGTATTTCATTCCGAACTCAATGAATGGAAAGCAGACACTTTAGCGGCTCAAAGCCTTATCTATAATAAAATTGTTAGTAAAGAAGAAATGGTTTCCGAAAATTCATACCCTCATACCCAAAATGAAATCCAGGCTGTAAGTTTGGCTACTAGCCTGAATTATAATCAATGCCGGGATGTTTTCCCTTTTATTCGCAATCTTATGACATCCGAAGCCAGAGACTATCTTATCAACTGGAGAAAGAAGCACGATGGGTGAACTCAGAAATTTTAATAGAAATGTTTGGCTGTTTTTGCCTAATTGAGATTGTAAAGGTTAATCAGGATTGTTATAGTCTGCCTCAGCAAGAGAGGGGTTGAACTTCTGTCCAGTTTTTGAAGTTTTTAACGTCAGTTGGCCCATTGTTTGAGCTATCAATGATAATATTAGTAACGCCATAATATCCAAAGACAAGGAGGTAGTTTAGTTATGCAGGAAGATAATGGCCAAAAGACAATAGAATACAAGGATCATGTGATTAAACTTGTCCCTTACGAAGAGCTTGATTCAAAATTCTCAGTTGTTATTCTCAATTATCTCGGTAAGGAGGTAAAAAAGAGTTCTCGGGCCGGAGAAAGTGAAGAACAGGCCTTTGAATATGGAAAGAGATTGGTAGATTTTGAAATTCAATCTGCCAAGTACAGCACATGATATGTTTGAGGCGTCTGCAAAGACCATTTTTGTAGACGCCAAGTAATAAAACTCATTATGACTTAACTGTTTACTCGATTGAAAAAGGCTTTTTCTTTGCCCGCATCAGTGGTATGACTGTTAGTCTTTTAACCTAGAAACTCTGGGCCTGAAAAAGTAAGTGCAAAGAAATGTTTTTTTCAAACTATTATCTCTAATCTGCTACATTAGACTTAAGCTCTGAAGTAAGGACTGAATAGGAGAGCCTAATGGCTTTTGACAGTCTCTTTCCGAGATGGAGATAGAAAGATTGATCAATGATACAGACATGGCAATCAAAGGTTTTGCCCTTGAACTCAAAAAAAGAAAACAGTGTCAACAAGGTGAATCCAAATCCTATGAGTGAAAATGAGCAGGAGACAATGTCTTTCACCTTTCCTGAGTATGTCCATAATAAAAATGTTGGTTTTATCCTAAGAGATTTTCAGCAAGATTTTTCCCGGATCAACCCTTGTAGAGTATATGTTGATTTCCAACAGACAAAGTCCTTTAATGATTTCGGGGTACTTGTTCTGACAGAGATAAAAAAAAAGACCCACCAGGCTAATGGTAAACTGGTTTTAAGGAATTTAAGTCAGGAAGTCCAAGATATCTTGGATCTGGTCCAATTCTCTACTCTGCCTGAAGAGGTTTCTGATCTTAGCCAAAAAAGATTGCCCAAGATAACTATCCGGACAGGGGAGGCCTTTTTCAAATGCCTTTATGACATGAAAAAAATGATCTTTTTTGTTGGGGAAGTTTTCTTTGCCAGCCTTGTATTGATAAAGAATCCCAGAAAGTTACGATACAATGATGTCATCTATTATATGCAAAGAGTAGGGGTTGATGCCCTGCCAATTGTTGCTTTAATCAGCCTGCTTCTGGGTCTGATTATGGCCTTTATGTCCTCTGCTCAATTAGAGCAGTTTGGGGCCAATATTTATGTAGCTTCTTTGGTAAGCCTGGCAATGATTAAGGAATTGGGACCAATTATGACCTGTATATTGGTATCTGGTAGGTCTGGTTCAGCTTTTGCCTCAGAGATAGGGAGTATGAAAATCTCCGAAGAGGTGGATGCCCTGACTACAATGGGCTTTGACACAACCATTTTTTTGGTTATGCCCAAAATTGTAGCCGCAGTTATAGTGGTTCCTCTTCTGGTGGTCTTTTCTGATATATTTGCTATTGCCGGTGGCTTGATAATAGGCGTCAGTATGTTGGATTTGACCATTCATAGCTACATTCATCAGACTATGACAAGTCTGACTATCTTGGATTTTGGCCTTGGTCTGCTTAAGAGTATGTTCTTTGCCTTAATCATTGCCTGGATTGGAGCTTTTCGTGGTTTTCAGACTGAAGGCGGAGCACAAGAGGTCGGTCAGGCAACTACATCTGCTGTTGTTAGCAGTATCTTTCTGATTATAGTTGTCGACTCCTTGATCGCAGTTATGCTTCGCTATTGGAATTAAATTGATACTCAAACTACGGCAGATTTAGGGATTGGTGAAGAAGTGAACAAAAGACAAGCTGTTGTTGAGGTTAAAGATGTAAGTATTGGTTTTTCTTCCAAAGTGATCCAAAGACATCTTGATTTTGAGGTCTATGAGGGAGAAATCTTTGTCATACTTGGGGGAAGTGGCTGCGGGAAAAGTACTTTACTGAAGAGTATCATTGGCTTGTATCAACCACTTTATGGTGATATTTCCCTTCAGGGAATGTCGATAAAAAATAGTCAGAATGATATTCAGGCTTATCGTAATATACTGAAAGAGATCGGGGTTATGTATCAAGGAGGAGCTTTGCTTGGATCATTAACCCTAGCTGAAAATATCGCTTTACCTCTTCATGAACATACCAATCTAAATACTGAAGAAATTGCCTCCCTGGTTAGTGTAAAATTGGCCTTGGTGAATTTGCATGGTTTTGAACTGGCTATGCCTTCGGAGTTGAGCGGTGGCATGCGTAAAAGGGCTGCCATAGCCAGGGCTTTGGCTCTAAATCCAGGCCTGCTTTTTTTGGATGAACCTTCTGCAGGACTTGATCCGATTCTGTCTTCCGAGCTTGATCATTTATTGATCAAGATAAATAAGAACTTGGCTACGACAATGATTATTGTCAGTCATGAATTAGCTAGTATTAAGGCTATTGCTGAAAGGGTTATTGTATTGGATCAGGATGGTCAGGGGATTATAGAACAAGGTCCTCCCGGACATCTAGCTGAATATTCGAAAGTTCCTTATGTCCGTCATTTTTTTCATAGACAACCACATTTTTCTTTTGAGGCTTGAAGTCTTATGCCTGCAGAAAAAACAAAGTTTCTGGTCGGTCTGTTCCTAATTATCGGTGGGACTATCTGCCTGACATTATTTATCTATTTAGGGGCCAGTAAGTTCTTTGAGAAAGGATATACTTTGGTAACTTACTTTGATGAATCTGTCCAAGGTCTGAATATGGATGCCCCTGTCAAGTATCGCGGTGTTCCAATAGGTAGAGTAACAGATATTAAGGTTGCCCCTGATTATCAATTGGTAGAAGTAGCCATGAAGATTGATAAAGATTATCAATTCCAAAAAAATGGGACCCAATCTCTGGTGGCCTCACTAAAAAATATTGGTATCACCGGTAGTATGTATATAGAGATGAATCGAGTCCCTAAAGAACAATTGCAACAAACCCCTCAGATTACTTTTCACACTGATTTTCCTGTAATTCCCTCAAGACCCTCCAATGTAACCAGAATGATCGACAATTTGGAACAAACGATTAACAATATCAACCAGTTTGACGTATCCGGTATCTCTAATAGGATCAAGATTACTCTGGATCATTTCAACCGTTTCCTTGACCAAACTGATCCCAAGAAGTTGAGCACTAATTTAGAGCATATCCTGTCCGGAATGGATGCCTTGGTCAATGATTCCCAGTGGGATAAATTGCTAAATGTAACTACACATACCGGAAGAAAGATCGGTTTAATGACTGATCAACTCTCAGAAGATGTAACCAGCCTCAAGTCCTTCCTAGAGACACTCGAGGGAGGATTAAAAGACAATAAAGAGGTCTTGTCTTCGACTCTACAACATTTAAATGCCACAACTGATACTGCTAATCATTTAATGAGAGAGAGCCGTTTATTTGTTGAACAGGAGCGCATTGAAATGAAGAATCTGCATCACCAATTATCGGAAATAAGTCATAATTTACATATGATGAGTGAAGGTCTTGTTCAACTTGTCGGTTCTATACAAAATCAGCCATCCAGAATGTTATTTTCCAAACCACCCCAACCTCGAAAGATTGAGGGCAAAAAGTGAACTCAAAATCTTTTTTGATCCTTGTTTTTGTTGCTGCTTATCTTTTTGTTAATGGCTGTCTGCCATTAAAGCAGGATCATAGACCCAAGACTTATTCTTATGCTTTGGAATATAAACAAGATTATTTTATTCAAGAAAAAAGACCTGTTATCCTAAAAATAAGAGACTTTAATGTAGCTCCTGAATTCGATGTTATGAACCTTGTTTATCAAGAGAGTAAATATAAGTACCATGAATATCCATATCATAGATGGCGGAAAAATCCAGGGGACTTAATCGCAAGTTGTTTGAAAAGGGATTTAATAGACAGTCAGATATATCAAGCAGTTATTGGGACAGAAAGCCAGCTCTTACCTACGCATATCCTAGAGGGTTCAGTAGATGCCATTTATGAAAAGGACACTGCTGATGGCTGGTATGCAGTTTTGACTCTCACAATTACTCTTGAAAAAATGAAATTATCAAATGACAATTTAAATGTCTTGTTTCAAAAGACTTTTGCCACAAAGAAAAGGGTAGAGAGAAAAGACCCGATCCATGTGGTTCAAGCCATGAGTTCTGCTATGAACGAACTCTCACTCAAGATTCAGAAAAAAATCTATCAAGTACTTTCACAATAATTATCCATTTTTAACCATTCAGAAAAAAGGACTTATAGCCCAAATAGCAATTAAGTACTTAGTTGTAAACCGGTTCTAAATAGTTACATTATTTTTAGTATGTTATTTGGGTATAGAAAAAATTCTAGCCGGAGGGTTGCAAACTTATGGAACTCAAGACCGTAGCTATTGAAAATCCAGATAGTTTGAATTTTATATTGGGTCATTCACACTTTATAAAAACAGTAGAAGACATTCATGAAGCAATAATCAATACAATTTCTGGAGCAAAGTTTGGTTTGGCTTTTTGTGAGGCCTCTGGGGACTGTCTTATTCGTTATTCAGGTACGGATCAGGATTTAATCGAATTGGCCAAGAGTAATGCTCTTAAACTCTCAGCCGGCCATAGCTTTATTATATTTGTAAGAGATATGTTTCCTTTGAATATTTTGAATCAATTGAAGAACATAAATGTGGTCTGCCGAATCTATTGTGCCACCGCTAATCCGGTGGAGGTAATAATTGCCGAGACTGAACTAGGAAGGGGGGTCTTAGGTATTGTTGATGGGTATGTACCTCAAGGGACTGAAAAACATGAGGACATCAAAAAGAGAAAGGAGTTTTTACGTACTATCGGCTATAAATTGTCATAGCTATATAAAGCTGTCTGATACAGTTAAATTCTACTGGATAACTACTCCGGTCCTGCAATAAAAAAACAGTCTTGGAGTAGTTATCCCTCTATCAAAGATTCTTTTAGATGATCAATATTCTTTTGGCAGTTCGTCGAGTTGGGCCTTGGTAAAGACCGG
>CAYUNZ010000042.1:0-18327 GCA_964446205.1 uncultured Desulfohalobiaceae bacterium
TCCACGGTCAACGGTCAACGTCCTTTTCATGTAAACTGATAACATTTAATCTGATTCATCAAAATGATTTTGCCAAAAGATTAACCTTTGGCAATTGGGGCAGCTCAATATCTGTTCCCCTTTTTGTAACTCAATATAGACCTGTGGAGGTATGCTGATATAACATCCGGTACAGACACCATTTTCTACAGGGACAATGACTGGATTGTTTAAACGGGAACGGATAAATTCATACCGGCTCAAAATGGGTTTGGGGATATCCTGTTTGGCCTTTTTGCGTTCAGCTTTGAGCTCTTCAAGCCGGTTATTAGCTATATTGAGCTGTTCTTCCAAATTCTGTTTCGTTGTTTCCAGTTCTTTTTCCAACTTACTTATTTCATTGTTAATTGTCTCGAGAAGAGAGTTCTGAGTGGCCAGATCTTCTCCAAGGGCGATCTTTTCTTCTTCTCTCATCCGGTTTGTTTTTTCCAAGTTATCCATCTCTCTCATTATAGCGTGATATTCTCGGCTGTTCTCAACCATCATCAATTTGTTTTTGCTCTTTTTGATCTTGTCATTATCGTCTTCAATTTCCCGATGGAGTTTATGGTCTTGTTCTTGTAATAGGGCGATTTTCTCATTGAGTTCTGCTTGTTGTTTTTTTTGTTGATCAAGTTTCTCTTGAATTGAGTTGACCTTTTCCGGGGCTTCTTGAAGAGTCTTTTCAAGCTGTATCATCTCATCATCGACTTTTTGCAGGACAATTAGTTGCTCTATTTGTTTAAGATATAAGCTCAAAATGATCCTCCTTAGCGGGCATGTTATATAAGGTTTTGACACTGATTAAAAAATTGCACACTGGTCTTGAATTATCAAGGTTATTATCTTTTTTGTGCTTGAGGTCTTATAGCCTAAAATAGTACTTAAATGAGTTCTATTTCAGCTCATGGACCTTAAAAGGATTTTGTCCTTTGAAAAATCTGACCTCCATATCCTTGCCTTGGAAATAGTCTTCAATCTGTCCTGCCCAGGTTTTCATCATGTTTTCTTCAAGGCTATAGTGTCCTGCGTCGATCGTGAGTCCAAGGGGTTCGATCTCCTGAGCCTGATGATACTTCAAGTCACCAGAAATAAATATATCTGCACCCATACTAAAAGCTTTTCGAGCCAGATTCATCCCTGAACCCGGGCAATAAGCTAATCGGGATATGGTTTGCGGCCATTCCCCGACACAAGAGATGTGATCGGTTTCTAAATATTGGCCAAGAGTGTTTAAAAAAGTATTTGAGTCCAGTGTAGGCATAATGTCCCCAATAATGCCATAGCCACATTGCTCATTTACTGAAGATATCGGCTGAATCTTAAGGCATTCCTGGAGGCGATATCTTTTGAATAAATTAAAAACAACAGGAGCAAAATTCGGATCACAAAGGAAATATCCCTTTGAAAGTCGAAAATCTTGAAATTGGTCTAATTCTGCGAAGAGTTTGGTCAGGTCTTGAAATAGATCAGGTGACAAGTCTTTTAAAGGGAACTGGACCTGAAGTAAGGGCTTAGTATATAGGGACTGTATTGGTAAGAGTTGGTCCATCTTTAAGGCTTCGGCCAGCCAGCAGACTGGCCCATTTTTCTGGACATCAAGACTGGTGTGAGCAGAGTAAAGCCAAGCACCGGAGTTAAGTATTTCCTTAAGAATAGTATGATAATCATCTTTAGTTTTTGGGAGTTGAGGTGCGAGGGTTAACGGATGGTGGGTGAGAATAAAGTCTGCATCCCAGGCCAAAGACTGGGAGATTGTCAATAGAGTGGCATCCAGAGCAATGGCCAGACGTTTGATTTCTTCCTTTTTTCCTGCTATTTGAATACCGCTTTGATCCCATTCCTCAGCATAATTAAGCGGTGCAACAAACTCTATGTAATTTAGGAGATCTTTTGTGTCCACACAGACCCCTTGTTACTAATTTGATCTTCATCCCATAATAAGACAGAATGTATACATTTAATTGCTTGACTGAACTTAATTGCAGATAAGCAATCAAAAGAAAAAGTACTAGAAAGGCTGAAGCAAAAAAAAGTGCTTCCCGGATACTCAGGGAAGCACTTTTGGAAAGTGACTATAAAAAAAGCATATATACACACATATAAATCACATCACGGGGTTTATTGTCTAGTGGGCCTACCAGGATTTGAACCTGGGACCTTCCGGTTATGAGCCGGTGGCTCTGCCAACTGAGCTATAGGCCCTTTAAAAAAGCAGAAGAATATTTTGTCTTATAACTAAATATTTGTCAACAATGTCTTAGTTTATTTTTATGCTATGTTAGGAGGATATAAGGTGGCATATGTGATTAAAGTCAAGTAGTTATCATTAAATTTTAATATAGTTCATGTTTTTTATTGATAGTCGATTTTACCAATAAAAAAGGGTCAATAAGGTATTGTATGTTTGATAATCAAAAGACGACTGATTTTTTGGTTGTCGGGGGCGGAGTTATTGGTATAAATATCGCTCTTGAGCTTAAGAGGAGGTATCCTGATTGTCGGGTAACCTTGATAGATAAAGAAAGTATCCTAACAGAACATTCCAGTGGTCGAAACAGCGGTGTTCTGCATGCCGGATTCTATTATACATCTGAGAGCCTCAAGGCCCGTTTCACAAAACAAGGCAACCAGGAACTTACCCAGTATTGTTTGGAACGGGATTTACCTCTTCATCAGTGTGGAAAACTTGTTGTCACAAGATCAGAAGAAGAGATTCAAAGGTTGTATACCCTTTATAAACGTGGAAAAGACAATGGGGTCTATTTGAAACTTGTTTCTGCTGAGGAAGCAAGAGATATTGAACCGAGAACTAAGACTTGTAAACAAGCCTTGTTTTCCCCGACTACTTCAACTCTAGACCCGGTGCAAACCATGCAATCTTTTGAAAATGATGCTCGGCAAGCAGGAATTGAGGTCATGAAAATGACAAGATATGTGCATTCACATGGCAATGAGGTCATAACTTCTCAGGGAAATATTGAATGTGGTTATCTAGTTAATGCCGCCGGCCTGCATGCAGATTCTATTGCCAAAGATTTCGGATATGCCGGAAACTTACGTATTCTTCCCTTTAAGGGTCTTTATCTTTACTCAAATAAACCTAAAGGCAGTTTATCCGTTCATGTCTATCCAGTGCCTGACTTAAAGAATCCTTTTTTGGGTGTTCATTTTACTCTTTCAGTGGATGGTCGGATCAAGATAGGACCCACTGCTATTCCTGCATTTTGGCGGGAAAATTACCAAGGCATTGACAAGTTTTATTTTTTTGATCTAATACAAACAATAGGGATTCAGTTGGGTTTGTTTTATAAGAACAATTTTGGTTTTCGAACCCTGGCCTGGAATGAGATCCGAAAATATCGTAAGAAACACCTTGTTGGCATAGCTAGTCAATTGATTAAAGAAGTCGACCCGCAAGAGTATTCTCATTGGGGGCAACCTGGACTGCGAGCTCAGCTAGTCAATACAGCCAAACAAGAATTGGTAATGGATTTTCTTTTGGAGGGGGATTCAAGGTCATTTCATGTCTTAAATGCTGTATCTCCAGGCTTTACCTGCGCCATCCCCTTTAGTCGCTATGTAGTAGATTCCATTGCTTCTTGCCTGAGTACTTAAATCAAGGAATATTTGATTATGAAAAAAAACGATTATAGCCCAAAGATAAAAAAACTTAAGTTGAAACGTTCCAGAAAAAAACTTGTTTTTTCTCCCTTATTTTTGCTTATACCGGTTTTGTTTCTTTCCTTATTTTCTTTTTATAGACATTATACTGTAAACGATCTTGAGGCCAATATACCTGCTCAGGATAAAGACAATGTAGTTAAGAATAACCCTGTCGATAAAACAAATCAAACAGTTAGTAAACAGAATAAAACTGACATTCGTAAAGATTTGGTTATAAATGATCAAAAGACTAATAAGGAGTCACCAATCAAATCTACTCAGACAAAGGTAGTTAAAGATGTGGTACAGTCTGGAGATACTATTACTGAAATCTTATCAGATTATTTGACTGTTCCTGAAATACATGTCCTGGATAAGAGATGCCGGGACGTATTCTCTCTACAAAAGATCAAAACAGGCCATGCCTATAGAGTCGTCCTTGAAAAAAGACAATTGCAAAGGTTTGAGTATGAGATCGATTCAGAACACAAGCTCTTGATCCATGTAGATAAAAATAGGGATTTTTCCGTATCAAAAACCAAGATCCATTATACGGTCAAAAATGAGATCATTAAAGGGACCATAAAGAATAATTTGTTCAAAGCCATGAAGACCTCTGGTGAATCCTCTTATTTGGCAATTGCCTTAGCAGATATATTCGCCTGGGATATCGATTTTATTAGAGACATAAGAACAGGAGACTCTTTCAAGTTGATTGTGGAGAAGCGCTATCGAAAAGGGTCGTTTGACAATTATGGGGATATTTTGGCAGCCCAATTTAACAATCAAGGCCAAAAGTTTATGGCTTTTCTCTATGAATTGGATGGTAGAGCCGAATACTTCAATGCCCAAGGTAAGTCAGTCAGGAAGACTTTTCTAAAAGCACCGTTGCATTTCACAAGAATATCGTCAGGTTACAGTATGCATCGTAAACATCCAATACTTAATGTGGTCCGTCCCCATCAAGGTATTGATTATGCAGCACCTACCGGAACACCGATCAAAACAGTCGCCGATGGTGTGGTCATTTGCAGACGTTATGCTCGACATGCAGGTCGTTATGTAAAAGTTCGCCATTGTAATAGCTATGTTACGGTTTACAATCATATGAGCCGTTTTGCCCGGGGGATAAAAAGGGGAAGTAAAGTCAAGCAAGGTGAAGTTATCGGTTATGTTGGGAGTACAGGTTTGGCTACAGGTCCTCATTTAGACTATAGAGTCAAACAAAATGGGCGTTACCGCAATCCATTAAAGATCAAATCAGACCCGGCCAAACCAATCCCCCAGAGTGAGATGAAACAATTTCAATCCAAGATTCAACCGCTTTTGGCGGTACTCGAAGGACAAAAACCTCATTTGGCCATGATTTCTAATGATGAGGACAATTAGATATCCTCTTTTTATCTATATAAGGGGTGGTTAATGATCGAAAAGTATAGTTTTGGGACTATACATATTCTGGGGCAGGTCTATAAGGACGATGTCAAAATATGCCAGGGAAAGGTAGTCTCCCCTTGGTGGAGGAAGAGTGGACACGATGTCAGGATTGAGGATGTCCGAGATATGCTGGACACTAATCCTGAAGTCATTATTTTTGGCCAGGGACAACCTGGTCTTATGAGTTGTTCCCAAGATTTGAAAGAACTTTTACGGCAAAAAGGGATAGAGCTTATAGAACTACCTACTGCAGATGCTATTAAAAAATTTAATGACTCATATAGCCTGGGCAGAGCTGTTTGTGGGGGATTTCATCTGACCTGCTAAAGATCGGATAGATAATTTTCAGGATATTTTGTCTCTAGGATTAGGAGGGTCAGTATGGCGCTTTTTGAGGTCAATACTCAACTCTGCATAGGTCAAGGAAGATGCGTTGAAGTCTGTCCGGCTGGGATTATTCGATTTCAGGAACAGGATACTGTTCCTGTACCGGTAAAATATGCCCATCACTACTGTCTGCATTGTGGTCACTGCCTGGCTGTCTGTCCGACTCAGGCCTTGTCACATCAGAGTATGAACCCTGAAGACTGCCCGGAGATACAAGAAGAATGGCAACTGTCCTCTGAAGTGGTAGAGCACTATTTGCGCACAAGGCGCTCTATCCGGGTATATCAAGATCAACCTGTTGAACCTTCGTTATTGCAACGTTTAATAAAAATGGCCAGTTATGCACCTTCAGCCCATAATAGGCAACCAGTATGCTGGAAGATTATCCCTCATAAGCAACAGGTCCAAAGGTTTGCTGGTCTGGTTATTGATTGGATACGTTCAGTGATAGAAAAAGACCCCGAAATGGCCAGAGAGAGACATCTGATCGGTGTGGTTAGGGCTTGGGATAAAGGAAAAGATGCTGTCTGCCGACAGGCTCCTCATTTGATCCTTGCTTACACTATGGCTGATGTACCTACAGGGGCTGTGGACAGCACAATCGCATTATCCTATCTGGAGCTTGCCGCACCTTCTTTGGGGCTTGGGACCTGTTGGGCCGGATTTCTCAATCTGGCCGCCCGGTTTTGGCCACCTTTGCAAGAGGAGCTTGATTTGCCTATTGGTTACAAATTGTTTGGGGCTGTTATGGTCGGCTATCCCATGTATTCCTACCACAAGCTGCCTTCACGAAAAGAGCCTAAAATTACCTGGCATAAAGGGTCAAAGGACCAGGGAGCGAATAAAAGTGAATGACAAAGTCCTGATCTTGGGGGGCTGTCGAAGCGGAAAAAGTCGGTTTGCCCTGGAAAAAGCAAATAGTTACCAAGGTTACCAAAAGATATTTTTAGCTACCAGTTCGGCCTACGATGAGGAAATGGCCCTGAGGATCACCAGACATCAGGCTGAAAGAGGAGCTGATTGGGAAACAATCGAATGCCCGGTGGATTTGCCACAAAGATTAGAAAGCCTTGATCTGGTCCACTCTTTGCTTCTGGTCGATTGTTTGACCATGTGGGTCAACAATCTGATAATGGAAGATATGCTCGAAGATAATATTATTTATAAATTCAAATTATTAAAAAATGTTATTCAGCATATCCAATGCCCGATAATTTTGATTTCAAATGAGGTCGGTATGGGGATTGTCCCTGAAAATAAACTTGTCAGAGAGTACAGGGATTATTTGGGTCTACTTAATCAAAACATATCCAGCTGTGTAGGACATGTCCTGTTTATGGTGGCAGGGATACCGATGACAGTTAAATGAAGTATTGTCTGCTAGCCAAGACATTGGCTTGATTTAAACCCGAATCCGGTCAATTGATTTGAACAGGATAGCCTTATTTTTTATAACCTGTCTTTTTTTGGTGATCACCATTTTCTCCTTGATGTGGTTTTCCACCTTTCATCCAGCCCGGAAACAATTGGAAAAGGTATATTGCAGTCCAGTCAAACCTTCCTCACTTTATAAGCAGGGAGTAAAGGTCTTGACCTGGAACATTCAATATCTGGCCGGAAAGGGATACCATTTCTTTTATGAAGGGGGAAGTGATGGTAGACCAGAACTTGGGGATATAGAAAAGACATTGTCCGGGGTGGTCTCAATTATCCTTGAAGTGGATCCTGACATCATCCTTCTTCAGGAAGTCGATGACGGGGCCAAGCGGACTGGCTCCAGGGACCAGCTTGATGATATTTTGTCCCGGTTGCCGGATGATTATGTCTGCCATACGTCTTCCTTTTACTGGAAAGCAAAGTTTGTGCCGCATCCGAAGATAATGGGGCCGGTAGGCATGAAACTCTCTGTCATCTCCAGATACAAGATAGAGAAAGCAATACGTTATCAATTGAGCCTGATGCCCCAGAACTTTCTCAAACAGCTGTTCTACCTCAAGAGGTGCCTTCTAGAGGTCCATTTAAGTGACAACAGAGGTCATTCCTTTGTCATTTTAAATACCCATTTGTCTGCATTTGCCGAAAAGACAGAGACACTCAGGAGGCAGGTCGAGGAGATAACAGGGATCTTAAAAAAACTTGACCGGGCAGATATACCCTGGATACTTGGCGGAGATTTCAATTTACAGCCACATGAAAGGGAAATAAAGCCACTTCTTAAGAGATACACAAGTGTACCAAGTCTGGCTGAGATCATGAATAACCAGGCAGGTAAATGGTATACCCATTTCCCCAATGACCCGAAGGTCAATGAACCCAAATCTACCATCGACTATCTCTTTTGCTCCCATGATTGGCAATTGGGCCGACATCTGGTCCGCCATGACGGCACTCTTGATCTCTCAGATCATTTGCCGGTTGTAGCCCATTTTAGTTGTCCCGCAAAGGGGATGGTCCCAGAATGATCAGATCCTGATTCTGTCCAGACAGGAAAAGCCAATTGATCGGATCAGAAACTTTGATAAACAAGGAGGCCAGCAATGTCGATACATTCCCCGTCTCGTGAGGACGCCCTTGGATTGCTGCATGAATACAATCATGGGCATGAGGGAAGTAGCTGAGGAGATAGGCTTGAAGGACGCCATATAATAGATATGTAGATTAGAGACCATGGAGTTATAACTTTTTGCAACATTTTTAAAGGAGGGATCTATGAGCGACAATGAATACAATATCAAAGAGTTGAACCATGAGCTCGACTCTAATGACCAGGGAGACCTTTTGCTTTATTTCGATTGTCCGGCCTGTCAGACGAGGCAGAATTTAAATTTGAGTTTGTTTATAACAGGTGACTATATCTTTTGTCCCTGTGGAAATTTTTCCTTTTATTTGGACCAAGATTCCTTCAGAGAATTGAATGAGAAACCTGATGAATTGAATAGTCTGGTCGGAAGAATCGGTAAGTTTCGCTAACTAGTCTTCATCCGGAAAATGCCCTTTTCCCGTTTGACTGCGTCAGTTACAAAACCTGTTGTTTCCATATCCGGGAATTAAAAATTTTCGGGTGGAAACTAACTATCTATGAATACCAGGTCCTGATTTTTTTATTCGACAGAACTGAAAAGAAGACTACTTTATCCCTTTTATCCATGGAAAAGAAGAGTCCTTCCCCAATCACCTTGCAGGGTCAGCTTGAACGTATCCTCTTCAGTAATGAAGAAAACGGTTATACTGTAGCTAAACTCAAGGTCAAAGGTCGTCCTGACCTGGTAACTGTTGTCGGTACTATGCCTGCTCCTCTTGTCGGTCAGGTAGTGACTGCAAAAGGGGAGTGGACCCAGCATCCAAGATTTGGAAATCAATTCAAGATGAGTTCTTGTCAATGTACTATACCAGCAAGCAATGCTGGCATAGAAAAGTATCTCGCCTCTGGTCTGATAAAGGGCATTGGACCGGTTATGGCCAAACGGATTGTTAAAAGGTTTGGAAGTGAGACCTTAAGTGTCATTGAAGAAGAACCGGAACGTTTGACTGAAGTTGAGGGCGTAGGTGATAAACGCATCGAGATGATCAAAAAGGCCTGGCAGGAGCAAAGAGAGATACGCGAGGTAATGGTCTTTCTCCAGGGATACGGAGTTTCCTCAACCTTTGCTACGAAGATATTCAGGACCTATGGCCGTGACTCGATCCAAATTGTTAGGGACAATCCTTATCGTTTGGCAACAGATATCTTTGGTATCGGTTTTTTGACAGCAGATAAGATTGCTCAAAAGATCGGATTCCCAAAAGAGTCCCAGTTTAGGATTCAGGCAGGTTTGCTTTATGTGCTTCAGCAATTCTCAGAGGAGGGTCATGTCTATTGTCCTTACCAAACTCTTGTTTCAAAGTGTGCAGAGATATTAGAGGTCGATAAGGTATCTGTTGTTCATGCCTTGCAAACATGCAAGTCTGAAAAACAGATCGTTATAGAAGATCTTGAACATGAGGGTGAAAAAGAGTCTGCGGTCTATTTAAGCAAGTATCATTTCTCTGAAACAAGTATAGCCGGTAAGCTAAAAAGACTCATAAGATCGCCCAAATCCATCCGGACTATTGATTCGGAAAAAGCCCTTGATTGGGTTAGAAAGACCTATAATATTCACCTGGCTGAAAGGCAACAGCAAGCAGTAAAAGCAGCTATTGAGAACAAGGTTGTCGTTATTACCGGTGGTCCGGGAACGGGTAAGAGCTTCCTTATTAACGCGGTTTTGAAAATCATATCTAGGCTTAGGACCAAGATCTTCCTGGCTGCTCCTACCGGTAGGGCGGCTAAGAGAATGAACGAGGTTACTGGTTATGAAGCCAAGACTATTCACAGGCTTTTGGAATTTGATTTCCAAAGAGGGGGGTTTAAGAAGGATGAAGAACACCCCTTGAATTGTGATTTGCTTGTCCTGGATGAAACGAGTATGGTCGACACTATACTGATGCATCATCTTCTCAAGGCGGTCAGGTTGGACACAACTATCATTTTGGTCGGTGATGTCAATCAATTGCCCTCTGTTGGGCCAGGAAATGTCCTCAAGGATATTATTTCCTCTGGAGCAGTGCCTGTGGTAGAGTTAAACGAGATCTTCCGCCAGGCCAAACAAAGCTCCATTGTGGTCAATGCCCACCTTATTAATCAGGGCATGTTCCCTAGACTTAAGCCCCGGCCAGAAAAATTGGATGACTTTTATTTTATAGTCGAAGAGGATCCGAGTAATGTTTTGGAAAGGATAAAATATCTTATTAGAGACAGAATCCCTAAACGTTTTAATTTTGATCCTATTGAGCATGTTCAGGTCATTTCACCAATGAACAAAGGGATTGTGGGTGTGAACAATCTCAATAAGGAGTTACAAAAGGAGCTAAACCCGAGTGGTGCCGAGGTTATAAGAGGGGGTCGCCTCTTTCGAATCAATGATAAGGTCATGCAGATCAAGAACAATTATGAGAAAGAAGTTTTCAATGGTGATATTGGCAAAATAATCGGTGTAGATACTGAATTGCAAGAGGTAAAGATATCCTTCGAAGGGGTGAATGTAGTATATGAGTATTCCGATCTTGATGAACTCGTATCAGCCTATGCGGTCAGCATTCATAAGTCACAGGGTTCTGATTATCCAGTGGTAATTATCCCCATATTGACACAACATTATATTATGCTTCAAAGAAATCTTATCTACACAGGGATAACCAGAGGCAAAAGATTGGTGCTCCTAATCGGTACAAAAAAGGCCCTGGCTATTGCTGTAAATAATGCAAAGATCACACAGAGATTAACCTCTTTGAAAAAAAGATTGAGCTCTTAAAAAGATATTTGTTCCTTTTTTATTTTCCATGGCAAGGATAGTGATTTTGACTAGTACATCATACCTCCGACATAGACTCCGGCCCCGACAAAAAGTTCTTTGTTAGGTACTTTATAGATATAAGTTATTTTTTTTCTAGGTGTATTTTCTCCAGGTTTAGGCCACATATATTTTACCCACCCTTCTTTATTATTCCTGGCAATGTTGACAAAGTGAACAAATAAAGCCTTTCCAGTTGGATCTGTGATCAATAGGCAATGTTTTTTTTGGGTTAGTTCCGGTTTAAAGGGATGGGCCAACATTGCCCCGTCTAAATCCATCAAAAATACATAAGAATCTTTCCAGACAAAAGGGCCTTTTGGATCTGCGATAATCTGGATCGCCTTTTCTAATCCCCTGGAATTTATTAAAGCAGCTGCTTTATGACATTTGACAACACATTCTTCTTTTGTTGCTGCCTGATGTCCTCCATAGATATTGTTACTTAAAAAGGATATAAACAAAATACCCATTATAAGTAGACATGTTTTTTTCATAATTGATCTCCTTATAAAAGACATGTTTGTCGCTGAATTATTTGATCCATGGTCTCCCTACAGGAAGTACATCTCTTTCAAAGACTTGAGCATATATAACATGAGCCATCATATATAGTGCTGAAACGGCACAAAACATGAGTTCATAACCAGCTATGACAGTAAATTTTGGATGTCCGAAATGGGCTATGTCTAAAAGTATAAATCCAGCCAGAAGGAGGGTAAATGTGATAGCCATAGCAGTATGTATTCTCATGGCTGGAAACCACATGATAAAGGTATATAGGGTCCACCCGACCAAATACCAACCTACATCAATTTCACTTGAGTGATAGATATTGAAATGGTTAAAGACAAAAATAATCCCCAATGAAAGCCAAAATGAGCCATAGCCTACAAAGGCACTGAACCCAAAGTTGTTACCGCAGTTGAATTCAAGAAACCCGGCAATTAGTTGAGCCAAGCCACCAAAAATAAAGGCTAACGCAATAATCGGTCCAACATCACACCAACCAACGTTGTGAAATTGTAATACAAGTGTGGTAATACCGAAACCAGCTAAGCCAACAACTGCTGGATTCCCTTTTGTAGCGGCCGTGTTTGTCATGGGCAATCTCCTTGATTTGGTGAAACATGTCTATTCATTGGCAATATACTGAAACTATTAAATTAAATCTTTACTATAATTAATGTCTATCATAAATTCAAAAAAAAAGCTATAATATTGATATACAAATTTTGCTGAAACATTTCAGAAAAAGACTGGATAATCAATTATATTTTGGCTTATTCTTTGGAGTTGGGCAATTGTCTTGCTCTCAAGTTTAAATTAAACCTAATTGTTTAAGGTCAGAATGCTTTACTAGTATAGACTGATTATAGTACAAATTTTACATTCTTATACAATTGGGTTATCAAATAATTACAAATATTCTTTATAAGGAGGGAACTTATGCCTCAGGATCAAGAATATGTTGTTTGGTTTGAAAATCTCAGTCTTAACGATGTGCCTAGAGTAGGCGGGAAAAATGCATCTCTTGGCGAGATGATACATTCTTTAAAGAAACATGATATAAACGTACCTGATGGATTTGCTACAACAGCAAAGGCTTATTGGAGATTTCTTGAAGCCAATTATCTCCAGGACAAGATAGTTTCATTGATTGAATCCTATCACTTGGGTCATATGAAGCTTGAAACTGTTGGTAAAAACATCCGAAATCATATCCTTCAATCTCAATTCCCTAAGGACTTTGAGCAAGGTGTTTGTCAGGCATACCTAGAACTGTGTCGGAAATACGGTCAGGAGAGCGTGGATGTGGCTGTTCGGAGCAGTGCAACTGCTGAAGATCTTCCCCAGGCTAGTTTTGCAGGACAACAAGAGACTTTTTTGAATATTACCGGAGAAGCCCAGCTCATGGTAGCTGTAAAGCAGTGTTTTGCCTCTCTTTTTACTGATCGGGCTATTAGCTATAGAGAAGATAAGGGTTTTGATCACCTGGAGATTGCCCTTTCTACAGGGATTCAAAAGATGGTTCGTTCTGATAAGGCAGGATCAGGAGTTATATTTTCTTTGGATACAGAAACCGGATTTCCGGATATTGTTATTATTGATGCTGCTTGGGGGCTAGGAGAAAATGTGGTTCAGGGAGCGGTAACTCCGGATGAATACAGGGTCTTCAAACCACTTTTGGACCATCACGAGTATAAACCGATTATTGAAAAGAGCCTTGGGGCCAAAGAGCGAAAGATGGTTTATGCTGTAGGCGGAACAAAAACCATCAGGAACATTGATACCAACCGCCAAGAACGTCGTTCCTTTGTCCTTTCTGAGGAGGAAATTCTTTATTTGGCAAGGTGGGCCAAACAGATAGAAGTTCATTACGGCTGTCCGATGGACATGGAGTGGGCCAAAGACGGAGAAAGTGGAGATCTATTCATTGTTCAGGCTAGGCCTGAGACAGTTCAATCACAAAAGGAAGCTTCGACCCTAAAGCATTTTTCTATGAAAGAATACGGACAGGAGATCCTATCCGGTATCAGTATCGGTGAAGCGATTGCAGCTGGAGAGGTCTGTCGTATTAAGAGTGTTGATGAGATCAATCTTTTTAAGGAAGGTTCCATTCTTGTTACTGGCATGACAGACCCGGATTGGGTACCAATCATGAAAAAGGCTGCCGGCATTATCACTGATCATGGCGGAAGGACTTGTCATGCGGCCATTGTCAGTAGAGAACTTGGGATACCGGCTATTGTCGGTACGGGGTATGGTACTGAGATCCTTGAAGATGGTCAGGAAATCACCATGTCTTGTGCAGAAGGTGAACAAGGTATTATCTATCAAGGAATTCTTAATTATAAGTCTACGGAACTCAAACTTGAGGACATACCAGAGACAAAGACACAGATTATGATGAATATTGCCAGCCCAGTAGCTGCCTATCGATGGTGGCGTTTGCCGTGCAATGGGATTGGCCTGGCTCGTATGGAATTTATTATCAATAACATAATCAAAATCCATCCAATGGCCCTTTTAAGGTATGATCAACTAAAAGACAAGGCAGCCAAGAAAAGAATATATGAATTGACAAGAGGTTATAGCAATAAATCAGACTATTTTGTCGAGCATCTCTCTCAAGGTATTGCTCAGATTGCCGCTTCTCAGTATCCAAATCCTGTTATTGTCCGCATGAGTGATTTCAAAACCAATGAATATGCCAATCTTGTTGGTGGTCAGGAATTCGAACCTCATGAGAGTAATCCCATGCTTGGTTTCCGGGGAGCTTCCAGGTATTACAACGAGAGGTACAGGGAAGGATTCTCTCTTGAATGTCAAAGCATTCGACGGGTTAGAAACGATATGGGACTGACCAATGTAATTATAATGATACCTTTTTGTCGGACTCTTGATGAAGCTGATAAAGTTTTAGAGGTCCTGAAAGAGAATGATCTCCAAAGAGGGGACAACGGCCTGGAGGTTTATGTCATGTGTGAAATCCCTTCCAATATAGTTCTGGCCAGGGAGTTCGCCAAAAGATTTGATGGCTTTTCCATTGGTTCTAATGACTTAACACAGCTTCTTTTGGGAGTGGATCGTGATTCATCAGATCTTACACATATCTTTGATGAACGGAATAAAGCTGTAACCGAGCAAATCAAAACACTTTTAGATAGGGTCCACTCAAAAGATATGTTTCGCAAGGTTGGTATTTGCGGCCAAGCACCAAGCGATTACCCTGAATTCGCCTCTTTTCTCGTCCAATTAGGTATCGATTCCATATCATTGAACCCTGATCGGGTCCTTCAAGTAAAAAAACTTGTGGCTGAGGAGGAAAAAATAGGAGTTTGAATGGCTCAGGTTATTTGAGTGGTCCATCGTTGTACCTATTCGGATAAGTGGGTTTAAAAAGGAGAGACCCTTGGTATCAAGTAATAAAAACCATCTTCTTTTTCCGAAAGATATTAATTTTCCCAGAACAGTTTTTTCGGGCTGGGGAAGAATCTCAGAGCTGTTTTCTATATCTAATAGATTTGGGCAAAAGGGACTCATTCTTCATAATCGTAGCTTTAAGGCCTATGGTTTTTTGGAGTCAGCCTTGGCCCAAAAAGAACAGGGCCTTGAGGTTCATTCTTGGCAGTATGAGGGTGGGGAACCAGGACTTTCGGATTTAGAGGCTCTTCTTGATCAGACCAGGGATAAAAAGATTGATTGGCTGATAGCAGCTGGTGGGGGAAGTGTCCTTGACCTAGGTAAGGCCTGTGCAACCTTATATAACTGTTCTGGACCTGTCGAGGCCTATCTCCAGGGACAAGAAATTCAAGCAACCGGGGTTCCATGTATCGCTGTTCCGTCCACTGCAGGCACTGGCTCTGAAGCCACAAAGGTCTCGGTTCTGATTAACGAGAGGACAGGAGTTAAAAGTGGATTCCGTTCACCTCACATGCTGCCTCAAGTAGTTATTCTTGATCCGGAACTATTGACTTTTTGTCCGGCCAGGGTCATAGCCCATTCAGGTATGGATGCTCTTACCCAGGCCATAGAGTCATATATAAGTCTTGGAGCGACCTGGTTCACCGAACAATTGGCCCTCAAGGGAATGCATTTGATAAGTCGGGGCATTATCCCCATGCATCACAAAAGCAAAGATCGTAAATATGCTGAGGACATGCTCTTGGGAAGTTTTTTGATAGGCATTGCCTTTTCGGCTTCAAGGCTGGGTGTTGTTCACGGACTTGCTCATCCTTTGGGAGCTAGGTTTAATATCCCTCATGGTCAGGTCTGTGCAGTTTGCTTACCTGTAGCTATTGAGTTTAACCGGAAGGTTGTAAATGAAAAATATAAAGATATGAGTGATGCTATTGGCCAAGATCTGTTAGAACGGATCAGATTTTTGCTGACAGAGCTCAATATTAAAAACCCATTTTCCGGTCAAAAAATCAAAAACCAAGAGTCTTTGATTAGGGAAGTAGTCAAATCCGGTTCTACTAAACATAATCCTAGAGAGGTGACTGGGGGTGATGTCAAGATGCTCCTGAAGGAAATTTGCGCTTAGGATTAATGCCAAGAAAAGCCAATGTTTCCAGTGCGTTTGATGAGGGATAAAAGGTAATGACTGCTAAGATTGATACAAAACCGATCTACTTCCGTGTCTCTAAAAATTTTGCTGCATATAGATTGGACAAGTATTTGTCCTTACAGCAACCAGAATACTCCAGAAGACATATTGTAGGCTGGATTAAGAATGGACTGGTTCAAATAAACGATCAGATAGCAATCCAACCAAGCCGGCATATCCAGAATGGTGATTGTATATGTATAGAAAAGAAGCCTTCTTTGAATTCGTTGTTGCCCGTCCCTGGCCCTTTGGATATTGTCTGGCAGGATAAAGATCTCTTGGTAATTAATAAACCCGCCGGATTGTGCGTCCATCCTGCTTCAGAAAGGCAAGAGACGACTCTTGTTCATTATTTACTCTCTTATTTCCCATGGCTTGAGACCATGGATCCTGTAAGGCCCGGTATAGTTCATCGATTGGATAGAGATACTTCGGGTCTCATGGTAGTTGTTCTTTCGGAAGAGGCCCGCCGAATCTTCGTTT
Organism: uncultured Desulfohalobiaceae bacterium; assembly: GCA_964446205.1. Lineage (GTDB taxonomy): Bacteria > Desulfobacterota > Desulfovibrionia > Desulfovibrionales > Desulfothermaceae > CAYUNZ01. Next base: position 16,474 of record CAYUNZ010000042.1, read on the forward strand.
CTGCTTTGTCCCATCACCAGGTGGACAAACAATACCTGGCTTTAGTCCACGGTTGTCCAGAAAATAAATATGGGGAAATGGATTCGCCTATTGGACGAGATAACAGGAATAAGACCAAAATGACCGTTTCTAAAAGAGACGGTAAAGAAGCCAAAACAAGGTATGAAATTCTTTATGTTTTTCCTGATCAGCAATTTAGTCTGTTAAATGTAGGTATTGAAACAGGCAGGACACACCAGATAAGGGTACATTGTGCCCATATTGGACATCCTGTTTTGGGAGATAAGGTCTATGGTCCTAGGCATCAGTCAATTCTAAAAGATAATTATCCAAAATTAACTAAAATCTGTTCGCGACAGATGCTCCATTCCTGGTCTCTTGGCTTTGACCATCCTATTAATAAGGATCGACTGGCTTTTAATCAAAGAGTACCTCAAGATATGTCCCGAATCTTGATCCAACTAAATCGAAAAACGCAGATTGTTGGTGTTACCGGACAGGTTGGTTGCGGGAAATCCTCTCTTACTGATTTGGTAGCTGGAGGCAACATACCCAAATGGAGTGCCGATCAGGCGGTGGAAGAATTGTATCAGCCGGGGAATGACGGCTGGGAAATGTTGAAAAGAAGTTTTGGCCAGGTCTTTTTTCAACAAGAGGATGGCCCGGTAGATAAGCAAAAGTTATTTCAGACTATGAAGGACTCACCTAAGATAAAAAAAGAAGTTATAAGCTTAATCCATCCACTGGCTGAAAGGCACCTGCAGAATTTTTGTCAACAGCACTGGCAAGAAAGAAGGATACTAGCAGAAGTGCCGTTACTTATTGAATCTGGGTGGCAGAGAAAGGGACATTTTGATGTAGTCGTAGGAGTGATGTGTCCTCAGGCTCTACGGTGGGAATGGCTTCAAGAAAAGAGAGGTTGGGATAAAAATACGATCGCAGAAATGGAGTCCTGGCAGCTTTCGGCCCAAGAAAAACTCCAGGCCTGCAATTTGGTTGTTCAAAATTTGGGGGATTGGTCCAAGCTTGAAGAAACAGCCGGTTGTTTAAGAAAAGTTTTGCAGTGGATTGAAAGACAACGAATACGACGTTTTCAAAATTGGCTTTATCAAGAAGGTATTTATTAATGTTCCCCCTTCGGGATAATATTCCAAGCAGACATACACCATATGCAGCTAGGTTAATCATAGGACTAAATGCTTTGGTCTATCTCTTTGGTTTAACTTTACCCAAACAGGAAATGACTAAGCTCTTTTATTTACTTGGGGTAGTTCCGGGACGCTATGCTCACCCTATGTGGGCTGAATGGATGGGTTATCCTGATACAGGATTTATACCCTTTCTGACACATATGTTCCTTCATAGCGGTTTTTTCCATTTTATAGCCAATATGTGGATCTTGTGGGTGTTTGCCGACAATGTCGAAGACGTTATGGGTCCAATTCGATTTACTATCTTTTATCTTTTGTGTGGACTTGTTGCCTTAGTCGGACATATGGTTTTCAATCTGCATTCCGCTGTTCCGGTGATTGGTGCGTCTGGGGCTATTGCTGGGGTGATGGGTGCGTACATGATTCTTTATCCTAGAGCCAAGGTCCTAACCTTGGTGCCTGTTTTTATTTTCCCTTTCTTTTTTGATCTGCCGGCATTGCTTTTTCTGGGATTGTGGTTTTTTATCCAGATCTTTTCCGGCTTGGCTAGCAGTGTCTCTAGTCAAGGTGTCTCCGGAGTCGCTTGGTGGGCCCATGCTTTTGGATTTATTGCTGGTTTTGCTCTGCTTCCTATCTTTCGCAACAAGAAGAGATGTCCTGACTGTGCTCAAAAGTTTTTCAAAGACAACGATGATTTCTTCTT
>CAYUNZ010000043.1:0-17599 GCA_964446205.1 uncultured Desulfohalobiaceae bacterium
TTTTGCAGACTGACGCAGCCAAACGGAATAAGGGCAGTTTCCGGATGAAAACTAGTTATGCCCACTCGGGCATGAGGGTTAATGGGTGGTCCGGGTGTTCTGCAAGGTAGATTGCCCGGAGGGCGATTTTTTCTAGACGTTGCTCCTCTTCCAAGGAAGGCAGCTAAGTAGCCTCATGAAGGTCTAACTAACGGTATCTTGAGGATATCGGTCTGAATTTGCATCAAAAGACTGTAGTTGGCCGCTCTCCTGTCGACTTTAAGAGTTGTAGTCGGACTTGGTGCTTCTTTGTTCATGACCTCTATGATCCCTTTATTTTGTGGGTCAATGGCTTCTAAAATAGCTCGAGTTAGGTGATTTGTATTAGTTAAGTCCTATGAAAAAGGGACTCTCTTTATTTTGAGAAAATCTTCTTTTCACCAGTATTAAGGAGCAGGAAGCTGCCAAGTCCCATATGTATCCCTGACTTCGGTACCTCAGTTAAGAACCATATCAGCCATGAATCAATTGTGCCCTAAAGGGCCTCTCCTTGGGCAATATCAGCCTTTATCCCCGGTATGTTCTCTAGCATCTTTTTTATTTTGGATGCACTGAAGTAGGTAAAGATGGGCAGGCCTGTTTTTGTCTGGAAAATCTGTTGACCATACTGACTTTTTATTCATATCTTCCCCTGATAGAGGGCTTGACGGTCTGGACAGTCTTTGATCGGACAGAGTTGGCAGCTAACAAAAGGTTCTTGGGTGGGAAAAAAGAGGCCGGAGAGTGACTGTGGGGGTATCATGAGCAGGGAGGAGGTCAAAGAGACCCCAATCTGTTTAGACCCATTTTCAAGGAGGTTGAATATGGTGCCTTGTTCTTGAATTGGCCAATCTTCTAACGATCCTGGTTGCAATTGAGAGAGTTGACTAATATTAAAACGCTCTTGGATCTCATATTGTAGAGACAGGGTTGTTTCTCGAAGAGTCTTTTCCAGTATAGTCTGCCCATAATATTGATCCACATAATCAGTCTTTTTATAAACCCAATCATAAAGCTCATTACCACAGCTAGCCACAAAGGCAAAGACCCGGTTTGTCTCTTGAGTCTTACTTTGAAGTATTTTGCTCTTCAACTTGTATCCTTTGAATTCAAGAAAATCCGGTCCCCTTTTTTCTATAAATTCGGGTCGATAAACACATTTAGGGCAAGCAAGTTCCTCGGCTTGGCCTATAAGTTCTTTGAGTCTTTCCATCTCTTGATTTTGGGAGTTAATACACAGCTTTTTGGCCATATAATCTATATGGGACCAAAGAGGGATTTTGGGGTAGAGAAAATATTCCATTTATATATCACCTAAGTTAATATGAAAAGATTTTAGACCACGAAACACACGAAAAAACACGAAAAGAAGAATGAAAATTTATAAGAATTTTAGAAGGTTATCAGGAGTTTTTCATGCTTCGTTGTCCAGCCATTTTGAAAGGGCTGGATGGTGGTTAATATGAAAAGAACGTGGACAGTTGACCGAATAATTGGATTTAATGTTGATCTGTTTGTAACTTTAGATATAAGGAGTAACTTTGGGTCGAGGCTGTTATTCGCAATATAGTATCCTTTGGATAAGGTCTATTTCAGAGGTCAAAAAAACTGTATGGGATGAGCTGGCCCTGGCTCTAAAGACCCCGTTTTTGGAATGGGATTGGCTGTATGCCCTGGAAAATTCCGGTAGTGCCAGTCAAAAAACAGGTTGGTTGCCAATGCATGTGACCATTTGGGATCAGAAAAGGCTTGTGGCTGCTGCTCCTATGTACTTGAAAACTCACGGTGATGGTGAATTTATAGTTGACTCCCTATGGGCTGAGCTTGCAGACCGGCTGGGCAGTTTCTATTATCCAAAACTTGTCGGTATGAGCCCTTTTACCCCATTAGAGGGATATCGCTTTTTGATTGATCCTGGTGAAGATGAACAGGAACTGGTTGAAATAATCTTGAGAGAGATTGACGTCTTTTGTCTGAGGCACGGGATCTTTTCCTGCAATTTCCACTTTGTCGACCCTGAATGGAAGTCTTTTGTCGAGACATTTGGTTATCTAGCTTGGAAACATGAGAATTTTATCTGGCAGAATTGCGGTTTACAAGGCTTTGACCAGTATCTGCAGTCTTTTAAATCAATCCAACGAAGGAACATAAAAAGGGAATGTCAATCCATGAGCCGTCAAGGTCTCAATATAAAAATATATAAAGGTACTGACTTCCCTGCTGATCTGATTGGGACCATGTATGAATGTTATGCCAAGACAAACGAACAATATGGCCCATGGGGGTGTAAGTATCTAAGTCTAGACTTCTTTGAACAGATATATCATTTGTTTGGGAGCAGGATTCTAAATGTTGTGGCCTCAAAAGGTGACAGAGTCGTGGCTATGGCCTTTTTGGTATACAAAAAAGACAGGGTCTATGGCCGTTATTGGGGCAGTCTGGAAACAATCAAGGATCTCCATTTCAATGTTTGCTACTATACCCCGATTAAGTGGGCTATTGATAATGAAATAAAGCGTTTTGATCCTGGTATTGGAGGCAAACACAAGCTGCGACGAGGTTTTCGCCTAACACCTTGCTATAGCCTGCACCGCTTCTATGATCGACGTCTGCAGCTCCTGGCCCGCTCTTATATCAAAGAGTTGAATACAATGGAACAAGAACATATTGATTTGGTCAATAGTCAGCTTCCATTGGGGCAATAGGCGAAGTGAACAAGACCAATCCTTTTTTTGATCATGGCAGTCATAAATAAGTATCGATAATTTCCTGTAGACTGTTTACAGGCAGGTAGCTTATCCTTACATTGGCGTTGGAAAAAACATACTCTGGTCCTTTCAGCTGGAGCTTATCTGAAAGGATGATCTCGTCGATATGGTGGTTTACTAACCATTCAGCAACACTGATACCCTTTCCTTCCCCTTTTTCTAGGTCCTCAAAAGGGTTTTCCAGGATTTGTTCCTGGGTAACTTGCCGGGTTTGATTATTGAAATGGATAAAGGCAAAATAACTAGCATTGCCTAGATGGAAACTAAGGGTCTGACAGTCTTTTTGTAAGGGAACAGTTAATTGATGCCCTTGAGAGGATTTTGGTTCGTAGTGGATCAGTACACTCTCGACATGAGGTATCTGTTCACGAATGTCAGATTCTATTTGGTGACTGATGTTGTGGGCCTTGTGTAAGTCTTTTGTCCTTAACTCTATACTTGTTTGAATGAATCTGAATCTGCCGGCATTCCGACCAGCTAGGTAGTTGATCTTACTGACTGCAGGAACTTTAATAATAATTTTTCTGATTTTCTCCAGGGTATCATAATCAATGGACGCGTCTAGTAGGACCCTCATGCCGTCATTCAATAGTTCCCAACCGGCATAGGCAATAAAAATAAGGACAAACCCGGCTGCAAGCTTATCAATACTTATATGTAAGACATGGAAATGAAAACCCAGATAATTGAGGATAATAGAGGTCAAAACCACACAGGAAGTAATGACATCGACTTGGCGGTGGCGTCCTTCGGCTATAAGGGTGGGTGATTCGGTTTTTCTACCAATCGCCAAGGCGAACAGAGCAAATAATAGGGTCATTAAGGTCCCGCCGGCCATCATACCGATGATGGCCAGGGAGATGTTCGGATGCCTGAGGTCTTGGGTCAGCATTTGTCTGGCAATCTCGTACCCGGCAAAGAAAATAAAAAAGGCCAGGATTACAGATATTACGTTTTCTACTTTATACAGACCCAAAGGAAATTTGGGCGACTTTTTTGTCGATAGTTTCAGACCGGCAAACAAGAGCAAGGAGGCCAGGCAATCCGTGCCGGAATCTATGGCACTAGCTGTAACAGCCAAGCTTTCCGATAGATGGGCCAGAAATAATTTAAGGGAAACCAGTCCCAGATTCAGGGTGAATCCTATAAAGGCAACAAAGAGATTCAGACTTGTTTCATTATCGAAATGTCTCTTTGAGAATAACTCTTCTAAGGAAAATTTCATTTCTATAACTGATTAACCGTTTACTAAGAATGAAAACATGGTAACTTAGGTCAGATAAGAATTTTGGGACCTGTACAATAGATTTTCTAAGCTTGTATTATAGGTCTCCCAGGTTTAGGATGTTGACTGTTTACAGTAAGAATAAGAAAAGGGAATTACTTCTAGTTCTTAATTCTTCGGTCAACGGTTAACAATTAACGTAAAGTAGCTAATATAGCAATTACACAGCTCTAAAATTTTTGGGGCTAGATCTGACATGTATTACAAAAAAGCCGGACCTTTTTGGGTCCGGCTTTTAAAGAAGGATCTAGCCTGTCTATTTTTATGAGCAACAAGAACAAGATCCACAACCGCCTGACGGTTGTGTGGCCATTTGTGAGGAAATATTAAAGCCGTATGCTGAGCCATCCACTTCTATTGGTGAGGCAACTTCCAAAAGGCTCTTGTCGACCAAAAAGGTATATCCTTTGAGATCAAAGGTGTCATCAGTCTCTTTTTGTTCGTCTAAGGCTAGACCGAGTTGGGGTCCGCTGCAGCCTGGGGACATAAAAATACGGATTGACGGAATTTCCTCTTGTTCGGCAAAGTACTTATCCAAAAGATCCTTTGCCCCATCGGTTAAATTGATCATAGGTTCTCCCTCCTGAATATTATTTACCAAATTTATAAGCATTGTTTATTTTTTTGTCAAATATCCATCTTAACCTACAATACTTGAGCGGGCAGAACCAGGCATGACAGAGATGTGGACCGTTTACCGTGGACCGTGAACCGCATGAAGAAGGGGTTAACTATATCAGTTGAGATTTTTTAAGGACGTCCCTGAGCTTGGTTTCATTCTCCGGGAGCATGGGGACAAGGGGAAGACGTAGCTCCAAATCCATCTTACCCATCATAGCCAGGGCCGTTTTGACCGGGATGGGATTGGTTTCAAAGAACATAGCTCGGCATAGAGGAGCTAAATCGTAATGAAGAGAAAGGGTCTTTTCTCTGTCCTGATCAGCATGAGCAGAACACAAATCAGACATCTTCTTTGGGGCGATGTTGCTGACTACAGATATGGCTCCTTTCCCGCCAAGGCCGAGTAAGGGCAAAACAATAAAGTCCTCTCCGGCCAGGACGGTAAAATCTTGTCCGCAATATTCGATGATTTCAGAGATCTGTTTAATATTCCCACTAGCCTCTTTGACCCCTACAACCTCTTTGATTTCATCTTTCATCAGGGCCAATGTCTCAGGTAAAAGATTGACTCCTGTTCTCCCTGGGACGTTATAGACTACAAAGGGAATGGAGACCTCTTTGGCAATGGCTCGGAAATGAGCTATCAGGCCGGATTGGGTTGGTTTATTGTAGTAGGGGGTAATCAAAAGGACACCTTCAGTATTGGCTTCCTTAGCGAATTTGGTCAGTTCAATGGCTTCTTGTGTATTGTTTGATCCTGCACCAGCTAAGATAGGTACCCGTCCCTTGACTTGATCGACACAGATCCGAATAGCCTGTTTGTGCTCTTCGTGAGAGAGGGTGGCAGACTCACCGGTTGTACCGCAAGGGACCAACCCATGTATCCCTTGTTCGATTTGCCATTCAATATGTTTCCGAAAAGTTGGTTCATCTATTTGATTGTCTTTAAATGGCGTTACTAGAGCTGTGTATGCTCCTACAAATTGCATATACTCCTCCTTATAATGATCTCTGATTGACCTTGTTGTTGTTTTACAAGATTAACATGAAAGAATGTTGACCGTGAACCGTTGACCCAGGATTATTGTTAATCAAGGCCGATACCTTTCAAAAAAAGTGTTCCTGCATAGACAAGGTTGGCTTGACCTTCTAAAAAGATCTGATCATCTTTAATAGAGATAAAGAGATGTTCGCCGCCTGAGGTGATGACCTGACTCTCTGATTTCGTAAGTCCCAAGGTATAAGCTATGTAAGCTGCAGCAGCAGCTCCGGTGCCACAAGCATAAGTCTCATTTTCAACCCCACGTTCATAGGTACGGACATGGAGTCTGGATGAGGATTGAACCTTAACAATATTGACATTGGTCCCAGCGGGGGCAAAGAAAGGATGAAATCTGATTTCCGGACCTAACTGTTTTAGATCGAATTGTTCCGGCTCATCGGTCAAGATTATAGAGTGAGGCACTCCGGTATTGACGTATTGAATTTGCACAGCACCTTTGTTTTCAAGGGTTAGATCAATATCAGTCCTAAGTTCCTTAGGGGAGGTCAGTTCCACCTTAACTGTCTCAGTCGTTGGATTGACCTCTATATGGACTTGCCCGACTTCTGTCTCTAAAATATGCTTAGACGGAGCTAACCCCATAATATAGGCCAGCTTCCCTGCACACCTAGAACCATTACCGCACATCTCCGCCTTGGAGCCGTCGGCATTAAAAAAGTACCATTGATAATCGCTTGATTCCTTCTTGGTTGTTGTGTCCAGAACAATGAGACCATCTGCCCCGACTCCGAAGGAACGGGCACAAATTGGGACCACCCAGGTCTGGATTCTGTCAGGGTTAAATGGTAAATCTTTATGCAGAAGAAGGACGAAATCATTACCACTACCCTGCATTTTATAAAAAATGATTTGTTCAGGTTTAGTTACTTCCATTTCTGGCCTTATAAATAAGCTTAATGATCTCTGAATCCGGTTTGAACTGATTACCCAAAACCATAAGCCCTGGTTCAATATTTTTATTCAAGACCCATTCATCCCTTTTCTCGGGTAGTGTCTAATCAGAGATCCGGACAATATTAATTGCTTTGCCTTTACTGTAAGGCCGTATCCAGAGAGTCTGGCCGTTTTTGGTCAATTTGCCCCTAATAGTGGGACCGGAATTGCTGCCCAGAAGAATGTCTATAGATTCGGGACAGGCGGACAGGAATTGTTGTTCTCGATTCCAACCCAAGGGCTGATCCCGATAATTAAATTTGTCTCTTGGAGAAGGACATCAGCCTGATCTTGGATTTGTCTGGTCAATTGTTTCCATGACTTATGAATGTCTTTGAAAGCTGGAACCCACCGGGCTAGTCCACCTGATTGCTTGTTTTTTTAAGTAGGGCATGGACGTATCTGACCATAATTATTGGCTGTATAGACCACGATCAGATCTTTAGCATAGCTTTTCAAGGTTAGTAGGGAGAAACTACAGAGAAAAAAGAGAATTAAGGTCATCCATAAAAATTGGGCATATTTCATTTTTGATTCAGATGTTCCCTCAAGTCTTTCCCAACACGGAAGAAAGGAAGTTTTTTGGGTTTTACCTGGACGACTTCACCAGTGCTTGGATTCCTGCCAAGATAACCCTGGTATTCTTTGATTTTGAAACTGCCGAAACCTCGAATCTCAACCCTCTTGTCCTCTTTTAAGGCATTCTTGATTGATTCAAAAAAGGTGGACACAATTGTTGTTGCTTCTTCCTGGGTAATGTTTTCTTTTTCGGCTAAGACCTTGATTAATTCACTCTTATTCATAATATAGGCTCCTTGTTGTTTATGTTTTTGAGAATTTAAGAAGCAATTGGCAATCATCCAAAATAGTTACCTTTTAATGATCATGTTATGCCGTATTTAATTTTGGACGTCAAGAGATGTTTTGATTTTTTCTCAAAGTTTCAATTAGGATAAATATTTTATAGACTAATTGAGGTTGATTATTCTCTCAACAAGGAGAGGAACTCTCTTTATCTGAATGGTAAAAGAGGAGATAATTCCTGATAAACTCATCGAGTTCACCGTTTAGGACTTTGTCAACATTAGATTCTTCATGGTTGGTGCGATGGTCTTTGACCAACCGGTATGGTTGTAATGTGTAGGTTCGGATCTGACTTCCCCAGGAAATAGCACTTTTGCCAGCGTATTTTTGTTGCTTGTCTTGTTCCTGTTTCTGCATTTCTATGTCATAAAGCCTGGCTTTTAGAATCTTTAAGGCGGTCTCTTTATTTCTAAATTGAGATTTTTCATTTTGACATTGAACTATAATTCCGGTTGGTAAGTGGGTAATCCGAATGGCTGAACTGGTTTTGTTGACTGATTGCCCACCAGGCCCGCTGGAACGAAAGACATCGATCCTGAGGTCTTCGTCTTTCAGTTCGATTTGGATTTCCTGGCTCACCTCAGGATAGACATCAATAGAGGCAAAGGAAGTATGGCGACGTCCAGAGGTATCAAAAGGGGAGATGCGGATCAAACGATGGATACCTATTTCCCCTTTCAGCAGTCCATAGGCATATCTGCCTTCAATGCCTAAAGTTACGCTTTTGATTCCTGCTTCATCCCCGGGTAGATAATCGAGGAGCTCTAATTTGAACTGGTGTTCTTCGGACCATCTTTTGTACATCCTAAAGAGCATTTCTCCCCATTCCTGGGCATCCGTTCCCCCGGCTCCAGGATGGATTTCCAATATGGCGTTGTTTTTGTCTTCTGAAGAGGAAAGAAGGGTCTTTAATTCGATGTCTCTGAGGACATATTTGAGTTTGTTTATTTGTTCTTCAACAGCCTGGAAGACTTCCTGGGTTTGCTCTTCTGTAGCCATTTCCAGCCATTCGTCCAGGTATTCTTTTTGTCTCTGTAAGTTTTCCAGCTCCTGTATCCAGGCATTTAATTGGCTTTTTTCTTGTAGGACCGGGGTGAATTGCTCCGGGTCGTTCCAAACTTCGGGATTACTGAGAATGCTTTCGATTTGATTGAGTCGGTCTATCCTTTGATTAAGGTCAAAGACGCCTCCAAAGAGAATCAAACTGTTCAATGACCTCCAGAGCTATCTTTTTTAATTCTGAGTACTGAAGGATTTTTTCATTCATAGTCATTAATACCCTGACAAAAGTTGACTAAAATTATTAACAAAAAATTATCGTACTAGCTTTGCCCTTCAAAAGAAAGCCCTTTTTTCCATTTTTTGGCCTATAATTACTTTGGTGATTATATGAACTGGACAGTTAAAAGTTATCTGTTATCGGTTAATGGTAAACAGACAAAACGCAATCAAATCAAAAGGTTATAGAGTTGACCTGTCTAGCTTTGTTGATCAATAAAAATGACAATAAATACAGAATATTACAAAAAGAATTTTGACTCTTAAGATATGGATTACAGCCTGTTAAGTTTTGTTAGAATTGATTTAGAGTTATCCAAGATAAAAGAGTTACTGCGAACATTCTTTTTTAATAGGCTAGCCAGAATAAATATGGCTGTGCTGACACAGACAAATATAACAATAGGGAAATAATGTCTGGAAAAATATGTCTTCTTTTCAATTAAAGGTATTGACTTTAAGTTTCTGGTCGTCTTTTGAAACAAGCTGGTTTGCTTAAGGATACGACCATGTGGATCAATAAAGGCAGAGATGCCTGTATTGGTGGTCCTGACAATAAATCTGTTGTTCTCTATGGCCCTTAAAACCGCTTGATGCAGATGCTGTTTTGGGGCGGAAGAATTACCAAACCAAGCATCATTACTTAAATTGACCAGGATGTTGGCACCCTGATTGACACGTTTGTTTACCAAGTTTGGAAAAATGATTTCATAACAGATTAGGGCACCTAAATCAAGATTGTTGGCTCTTATAGGATCTATATGTGTACCGGTGGAAAAATCTGAGTATCCAACGACAATTTTTTGTAGAAAAGGAAGTATATTGCTAAGGGGTACATATTCCCCAAAAGGGACTAGGTGCTCTTTTTCATATAAATCAACAATAGCTCCTTGTGGGTTGAAGAGGTAAGCCCGGTTATAGAGTTTGTATTCATTCTCTTTATAATAGGCATATCCAGGGGCACCGGTAAAGACGTAGACTGAATGCTGGTTACAGAAATTGCGGATTTTTTCTCTGAAAGGGGACATGTTTTGCAGATAAAAAGGCATGGCTGTTTCTGGCCAAAAGAGGTAGTTTGGATCGTTTTGCTGGACTTCCTTTTGGCTAAGTTCAAGATAGGTCTTCAAGGTGGAGTTTTGATAATCAGGATCCCATTTTACACCTTGCTCAATATTGCCTTGGATAATACTGGCGGAAAAGTTAGCATCTGTGGTCATAGGAAGGTCTATTTGCAGATATCCATATCCCCATATCCCTACTGCAACCAGTATTGAGAGGCAAAGGGCCTTTTTTTGGGGCCATCCAAAGACAAGCCAGGAGACAAGGGTGACCAGGATACCGGAAAAGGAAAAGGCTCCGACAATACCAATCAATTGAATAAATGTCGGCCAAGGGCTAAAGGCCTGAGTAAGACAGTTCCAGGAAAATCCGGTCAAGAAGTAGTTTCTGATATATTCAAGGCAGGTCCAGATCAAACCAAGGAAAATACCAGCCAGAAACCAGGAGTACTTTTTCCCGGCCCAATAGGCTGCAAGAGTGAAGAGAGCTGGGTAAAGGCCTAGATAAATACTAACCAATAAAGGACAAGGGATAGCCAGTATCCAAGGCAAAGGGGCGTAATTATGGACTGGAAGAGCAATCCAATACAGGCTGGCCGCGTAGGCCAACCATCCGGCAGCCCATCCTTTCCGTATGGCTTGAGGCCAAGTTAGGGATTGTTGACCCAAGAGACACAGGGATAGAGGAAAGAGGAGGACAAGTCCGGGAATATGCCAAATAGGATTAGCAAAACCAAACCAAGCGCCCAATAAGCTCAGTATGTAATTCATTGGTCATTTGTTTCTTGTGATTGATCTTTCTGTGGATAGACTAGAATCCATATCAGTTGTTTGTTGTCCGCTTCTTTGATATAAAAGGAATGATTGTTTAATTTAAAACTCTCTCCCTCTTCGGGAAGACGTCCGGCTTTTTCAGTAATAAAGCCGCCCAGTGTCTCAACATAATCGGATTTTAGCTCAATATTCAATTGATTGTAAAGGTCTTCCAGGGTTGTTCTGCCAGAAACAAGACAGCTCTCGTCTTCAAGCATAGTTATTTCAGTCAATTTTGGGGTGTCGTATTCATCTTCAATCTCACCCACAATCTCTTCTAGGACATCTTCTAAGGTTATCAGTCCGGATGTGCCGCCGTATTCATCAATAGCTATGGCCAAATGTACCTTTTTGTTTTGGAAGTCAAGTAGCATGCTCTTGACATTCTTTGTCTCTGGCACAAATAGTGGGGGCCGCATCAGATAGTCAATAGAAATGTCTTTATTTTCAGGTTCAGGCAGGCAGGTTAAGAGATCCTTGGCGTGGACGATCCCGGTAATTTGGTCTTTATTGTCCTTGTAGACGGGTATCCTGGAGTGACCGCTGTTGATAATTACTTCAGAGACTTCTTTAATAGAGGCCTTTTCTTCTACACAGTCGATATCTGTCCTGGGGATCATGATATCTTTGATCTGAAAGAGGTCGAGCTGTAAGACATTGTGAAGTATTCTGGCTAAATCCGTTCCAAGCTCATTGTTTTCCTGAGCTTCTCGGATGACATCCTGGATCGGATTTTCCGTCTTGCCGGTAAAAAAATTGCGAATAGTCTGCCATAAACTAGATTCAGTTCCTTCTTCCACTCCTTTCTACTCCTTGATTACAGGTTTTTGATAATGTCTCGAAGGACTGATATAAGAAAGAGAGCATTTTATGTCTGGCAAGCACAGCTTTGACCTTTGTAAGGAGGTCTGATTTATAGAGGTTATAAGTCAAAGTGGTCAATAGGATATTTATAATTGTCAGTCTTATTCAGAAAGAAAAGCAGTCATGACTTGGGTATCATTGAGGATGTTCTGCAAAGAGGTATGCTCATTCGGTTGATGGGCATTCCCTAATAGTGTGGACCAAACAATGGCCGGATAACCCTTGTTTCTTAAATAGGCGGCAACTGTGCCGCCACCTATCCCTTGAGGTGAGGCTTGTTTCTGAAGCGTTTTTTCAATACAGTCAATAAATTGCTGAACTAGGGGGTGATTTGAGTCGGTTGCAGGAGAAGATTCAGTGTGCAGGGGTTCAATGAGGATTTCTGTCTTGTGCTCCTTAGAGATCTCTTGACTGACTCTGTCAATCTCCTTTTTGACCTCATTAAGGTTATAGTCAGGTAATACCCGACAATCCAAATAAAAGACATCTTTACCAGGGATAGTATTGACATTGGGGACATTGGCTTCTTTTTTGGTCGCCTCAAAGGTAGAATACTTTGGTTCAAACAGCTTGTTTTTCTCTGGAAATGTTTTATAAAGCCTTCTCAAGCGCAGTATTAGGTCTGAGCTAGCTACCAGGGTGTTGGTCCCTTTTTCAGGAGTGGAGGCATGACACTGTTTACCAAAGACAGAAACTTTGAGCCACATCAAACCTTTTTCTGAGACCTCTACCATATCGGAATCAGGGGTGCCAAAATCAGGGACCAGAAAAAAGTCGTCCTTATCAAATAGATCCTGGTGATGTTTAAGGAGATAATCCAAGCCATATTTATTCCCGGTCTCTTCGTCAGCAACCAGCAATAGGCCCAGATTGAATCTGGGAGTGATCTTGTGGGACAAGAAATAGTTAGCTGTTAGTAGTGAGGCGGTTAGTCCGTGATGATTGTCTTCAACCCCCCGACCATAGATCAGATCTCCATCTTGAGATAAAATATATGGGTCTGTTTGCCAGAGCTGTGGATCACCAGGAGGAACCACATCAAGATGAGAGACGATCCAGATAGTTCGGGTTGGCTCTTTTCCAGGTATAAGGGCGGAAATATTAGGTCGATATCCGCATTCAACCCGGCTATCCGGGACATTGAACTCCTTTATGTTGTTGATCCCGAGCTCTGTCAAAAAGGAAACAATAAACTCGGCTTTCTCCTTTTCTCCCTGCCCATTATTTTCCGGACCCAAGGCAGGTATGGCCACTAGCCTTTTTTGGAGTTCAACAAGCCATGATCTCTGAGATTCTAGGAACTCAAGAAGTTTATCTTTCATAGCCAATTGGGTGGTTTGGGTATTATTTCTTTCGAGCAGCTCTTTTGGAAGCTTTCAAGGGGTTGACCTTTACTTTCCCTTCTTTGTCGACACTGGCCTTTATGTGAGTAGCAAAGTTGCAGGCCCCGTGACGCCATTTAGCTGCTGGTTTGGCATAGCTGGTACAATATTTCTTGCCATTGATTTCTTTAATGCGTTCACATCCTTCGCAATTCTCAATTATTGGTTCAAGGATAAAACCTTTGAACTCAAGTCCGTTCTCAGTTTGGACCGCGTCCTGAAAGATATCTGTCTTAGCCATACAGAGTAACACCTCCCAAATAGGTAATATTTATAAAATTAAGATCTTACGGCGATTGCTTTTCTTTAAGTCTATATATTGGCATCAGCCTCCATGTCAAGGATAAAGAGGTACTACTTATCGTTAATTTGTTAACTAGTTTCCGAATTAAGACCTTGTTGTTTCCATATCCCAAAAATTAAAAATTTCCGAAAGGGAGCTTTTAGTCAAACCATTTCAATATATAAATACAATAGCTTGACTAATTGTAGTCGAGTATTATTTTAAAAAAAGGTACGAGAACTTTTGAGATCAGTAAGTATAAAATCGGAAGGAAGAAAGGACTTTTTTCAATAGGCAAAAATCTTACTGAGATTGATGAGTATATATTCCGCAGATTGATTAGAGGAGTAATTGGCCATGAGTGTAGAATACAAGGATTACTATAAAATTTTGGATGTCTCAAGAGATGCTTCACAAGAAGAGATCTCAAAGGCCTTTAAAAAATTGGCCCGAAAGTATCATCCTGATCTGAATCCCGATAATGCTGAGGCGGAAAAAAAATTCAAAGAGGTCAATGAGGCCTATGAGGTCTTGAAGGATCCGGAAAAACGTAAACGATATGACCAATTAGGTGCTGATTGGGAACATGGGCAGAACTTTGATCCACCCCCCGGTTATGAGAATGTCCGATTCACCTTCGGGGGACCTGGTTCTCAGCAATTTGGCGGTGAATTCAGCAGCTTTTTTGAGACTATATTTGGAGATATATTTGGAGAGCAAGCAGGCGGAGGCCATCAAAAAAGAAGGAATTTTCGTAGGGATCCTTTTTCACAGGCTGGTTTTTCCGGCATGGGTTTTAATGATAAGGGTGAAGATGCTGAGGCTACTATCGAGTTGACCTTGGAAGAAGCCTATCAGGGCGGTAAAAAGACAATATCACTTCAAGAGAAGGGGGCCGATCCCCATGGAAGTCCGAGAGTGCAAAACAAGACCCTTGATGTCACTATCCCGCCTGGAGTAGTTGAAGGATCAAAGATTCGCCTGAGCGGACAAGGTAATCCAGGCATGAGAGGGGGAAATGCAGGGGATCTCTATCTCAAGGTCAAACTCTTACCTCATCATACTTATAGGGTCGAAGGTAAAGACATTATCTGTGATCTGTATATTTCTCCTTGGGAGGGAGTGTTGGGTACTCATGTCGTGGTACCGACACTGGAGAAACAAGTTGATTTAAGAATTCCCCCTGGTACAAGCAGTGGGAGAAAACTGCGTTTAAAGGGTAAAGGATTGGGACGCGGAAATTCAAAGGGTGATCAATATGTAAGGGTCATGATAAAAGTACCACAAGAATTGAGTCAAGAGGAAAAACAGCTTTGGGAGCAATTGGCCCAAAACTCCAGCTTTCAGGCCAGAGCAGTCTAATTTTTGGAGCTGGGGCTAAAGGAGTGAGATCAGTTCAATTAGGCCTTTTACCACAAAGACACAGAAAACACAGATAATTTAGTCCATGAACTACAGATATTCAAAACCAACCTCTTTGAACTTAAGAGTCAAAACTCTTTACACAATTTTCTGTATTTATTGTTAATTCTATTTACTAACTATGACTGACAGATAGACTCTATAGCCCTTTGATTTAATGATGTTTTGTCATTTCCCTGTTAACCGATAACAGATATCTTTTAACTGTCCAGTTTGAAATACATCTATGATAAATAAAGGAGTCATTATGGATATAAATAAATTAACCCAAAAATCTCAAGAGGCCCTCTCTGAGGCTCAAAATACTGCAGTTCGTTTCGGCAATCAACAAGTTGATGTCGAACACCTAACTTTGGCCTTGGTTGAGCAGGAGGGGCTAATCCCTCAATTACTTGAACGGGGTGGAATAGATATACAGGCCTATAAAAAGGGTTTGACGGATGAGATCAAGAAGTATCCACAAGTCAGTGGTCCTGGAGCACAACCTGGACAGATTTATGTTACCCAGCGTTTGAATTCTGCCTTGGTCAAAGCCCAGGATTCGGCCCAAAAGATGCAAGATGAATACGTAAGTGTCGAGCATATTTTCTTGGCCATCCTTGAGGAATCCGAATCCACAGGTGTTGGTCGAGTCAACAAACAGTTTCGTTTGGATAAAGATAAGATCCTTTCCCTTCTGACCGAGGTCAGAGGCCACCAAAGGGTAACCTCCTCCAATCCCGAGGGGACCTATGATGCCCTAAAAAAATATGGCCGTGATCTGGTTGATGAAGCCCGCAAGGGGAAATTGGACCCGGTCATTGGACGTGATACCGAAATTCGCAGGGTGATACGTATCTTGAGTCGCCGAACCAAAAACAACCCTGTTTTGATTGGTGAGGCTGGGGTCGGCAAGACAGCTATCGCCGAAGGCCTAGCCCAAAGGATCGTTAAACAAGATGTTCCTGAAGGGCTTAAAGAGAAGACCATTTTTGCTCTGGATATGGGTGCACTTATTGCCGGAGCCAAATATCGGGGCGAGTTCGAGGAACGCCTAAAGGCTGTATTAAAAGAGATTCAGGAATCAGAAGGCGGGATTATCCTGTTTATAGATGAGATGCATACAATTGTCGGGGCCGGCAAGACCGAGGGCTCCATGGATGCAGGTAATTTGCTGAAACCCATGTTGGCCAGAGGTGAGCTGCATTGTATCGGGGCAACAACCCTGGATGAATATCGAAAAAATGTCGAAAAGGACCCGGCCTTGGAACGTCGTTTCCAACCGGTCACGTTGTCCGAGCCTTCACTTGAAGACACTATTTCTATTCTAAGAGGTCTAAGGGAACGATTTGAGGTTCATCACGGGGTTAGGATCTGCGACAGTGCCCTGGTGACAGCGGCAAAACTATCGCATCGATATATTACCGACCGCCATCTCCCGGACAAGGCCATAGACTTGATTGATGAGGCTGCAGCCATGATCAGGACAGAAATTGATTCCTTGCCAACGGAATTGGATGAGATCAATCGGCGAATTATGCAGCTGGAGATCGAGCGAGAGGCCTTGAAGAGGGAATCAGATACTGCCTCCAAGGAAAGACTCCTGAACTTAGAGAAAGAACTGGCAGATGACAAAGAAAAACAGTCTCAGCTTATGGCCCAATGGGAAAAGGAAAAGACCTCTATTAAAGACCTCCAGCAATTAAAGGAGGAGTTGGAACGGACAAAGCTTGAGATCGAGGAAGCGGAACGAAACTATGACCTTAACAAGGTAGCTGAACTCCGTTATGGTAAGCAGGCTGAACTGGAGAAACAGATAGCTGCTAAGGAAGAGGCCCAGGATGAAGGAGAACAGGAAAATCAACTCTTGAAAGAGGAGGTCGGATCTGACGATGTAGCCGAAATAATCTCCAGATGGACCGGTATACCCTTGTCCAAGCTCTTGGAAGGAGAGCGGGAGAGGTTACTCCGCTTGTCTGAGGAGCTTCATCAAAGGGTTGTCGGTCAGGATGAGGCTGTGGATGCTGTTGCCGATGCAGTCCTTAGAGCTCGGGCCGGTTTAAAAGATCCGAATCGCCCGATTGGTTCCTTTATCTTTTTGGGTCCGACCGGTGTGGGCAAGACCGAGCTCTGTAAGACATTGGCCGAGACCCTGTTTGATACTGAGGAGAATATGCTTCGTCTGGATATGTCGGAGTATATGGAAAAGCATACAGTGGCTAGGCTGATCGGTGCCCCTCCGGGATATGTCGGATATGAGGAAGGCGGCCAATTGACCGAGGCTGTCAGGAGGAAACCATACAGTGTCATCCTCTTTGATGAGATTGAGAAGGCCCATCACGATGTCTTTAATGTCTTGTTGCAGATAATGGATGATGGACGTCTGACAGACAGTCACGGTCGAACTGTTGATTTCAAGAACACGATAATCATCATGACCTCCAATCTGGGATCTCAATTCCTATTGGAAGGTATAACCGACCAGGGAGAACTAAAGGACAGTGCCCGTCAGCAGGTTATGTCCAACTTACAATCCGAGTTTCGGCCTGAGTTTCTAAACCGGGTTGATGAGGTGGTCTTGTTTACTCCCTTGTTGGTTGAGCAGATCAAGCTGGTTATTGATTTGTTGTTGGATCGTCTACTGAAACGACTGGAGGACAGGAAGGTCACATTGGAACTTACTGATCAGGCCAGGGATTTTATCGCTAGAGAGGCCTATGACCCGGTCTATGGTGCTCGTCCATTACGTCGGTATCTGCAGAACAATATTGAGTCCCAACTGGCCAAAAAGTTACTCCAAGGGGACATCAGGGAAGGTGACCATGTTGTTGTTGGTGTTAAGGATGAGAAGCTTGTTTTTCAAAATGACCGGATAAAGGCCGCGGCTTGACGGTATCTTTGATAGCAACAGACCTAATTAGTTCCCATCCGGAAATTTTTGATTTCCGGATATGGAAATAACAAGTTT
>CAYUNZ010000044.1:0-17282 GCA_964446205.1 uncultured Desulfohalobiaceae bacterium
TTCACTGACACTTATCAAATACTCTATTGCCACCGGAACTTCAACCATGGCATACAGGACCTCAAGCTCCCCAGCCTCAATCTTTTTGGCAATCTTTACCTCACCCTCCCGGTCCAGCAAAGGTACCAAACCCATTTCATGCAAATACATCCTGACCGGATCTGAACTCCGGGAGAGTTCTTGGGCTTCTTCATCTTCATGATCACTTGTTGAAGACCGAACCCCAAAATCCAGAGATATATCCTTGGGGACTACATCGATCTTCTTATTGTTGGTGCTATCGACAATGGAGATCTCCAGCTGTTGGAAAATTGTAATTATTTCATCAATCTGATCCGGTTCATTGATTTCTGCAGGTAAAGCCTGATTCAACTCTTCAAAAGTCAGATATCCCTTTTGCTTACCTTTGGCTATAAGAGTCTTGATCTGTTGAATGTCCTTTACAGTGCTCATTCTTTCCCCTTTAAAAACAAATTGTATTTTTGAAGCAGCCTGCTGACTTCCTGCGGATCTCCACTGTCTTGAGCCCTTTTAAGTGACTCTTGCAAGAGATGCATCTCTCTGTTTCGTAAAAACTGTTGGAGAAATTCTTGAATATCTTCCCATAAGGTCTGAGTTTCAATACGCTCCCGATCCTGGCTCATCTCTGTTTCAATAAAAAAAGCCTTCTCTCCGTCATCCAAGTAAGGCATGATCTCCCTGTGGCCATAGCGCAAAAGTTTTGCCCAAAAGGCCTTGCCGCGTTTCGTGGCCAAGGCCTCATTCAGGCCTTGACGTTCAAGCTCAAAGAGATATTCTGGATTGGCGACGGCAAAACGTAACAACTCACGATCCCTCTGAGATGGACTCGATTGATGGCCAAGTTTGTTGGAGGTTCCAGAGCCAGACCTGGTTTGCTTTTCCCTTAACCCCTGCCTCAATTCCTGCTCGGAAACATCCAATCCTCTGGCGATTCTTGGCAAATAATAGGCCTTCCAAGTAGTCTCTTGTAAGCCGTTCAAGAAATCCTTGGCCCAACCCATAACCCGTTTTGGAGAGTCATTTTCTGATAACATCCTCAGGCAATAGGTTAGCCCCTCTTCGCCTTTTTGAATATATTCATCTAATTTTAAAGAACCCTCCAACCTTAAAACATCGTCGACATCATAGTCCTCAGGCAAGCTAACCACCCGAACCTGTAGACCATAACGCAAAATCATGTCTGTACTTCGAAAAGCCGCCTGTCTACCAGCTCGATCTCCATCAAAGATCAAAATTACCTGTCGAACAAACCCGGCCAATCTATCAATCTGTTTCTGAGTAAGTGCTGTTCCCAATACCCCACAGGAATTAACATAGCCATTTTGTACCAGACTCAAAACATCAGCATAGCCCTCGGTAAGTATAACTTCTTTCTTCTGGGTCAGATGCCTTCTAGCCTGATAGAGCCCAAACAGGATATCTCCCTTTTTGAATATGGGTGTATCACTACTATTTAAATACTTTGGTTCGCCTTGACCGACAATCCTTCCGCCAAAGGCTACAACCCTCCCGGACAGATCATAGATAGGAAAAGTCAGTCGACCTCTAAACCGGTCATAGATCTTCCCTTTTTGATTCTTTGATAACAGGCCTGCTGTTACACCTTGCTCAGGGGTATAACCATTCTTCTTAAGAAAATAATTTAAACCCTGCCAAGACCTAGGGCTCCATCCTAGACCAAAGACCTCAATACTCTCTTCATCAAGACCTCTTTGCTGCAGATAGGATCTAACCTCTTGAGAGCTCTCGACTTTAATGGACCGATGAAAATATGACTGAGCCAAAGCATGCATCTCATAGCATTGTTTCCGCAGCGAGGGTTGCTTATTGCTTGCCTGATCCAACTCAGAGGTTTGAAGATCTATATTGGCTTCTTTGGCCAGCTCTCGCACACCCTCCACAAATTCAAGTCCATTGATCCGGCAGTAGAAATCTATGATATCACCTGAAGCCTGACAGCCAAAACAATAAAAAAAACCTCGCTCAGGATTGACACTAAAGGAAGGCTTTGTCTCCTGATGAAAAGGGCACACTCCCATCCACCTGGAGCCAGATTGTCTTAAATCTATATACCTTTGAACCAAATCCAAGAGATCAAGACGTGACTTGATTGATTCTATAATTTCCGAATGAATAAGTCCCATAGTACCCTTTGGAGAAACATTAAAAACTATCCATCTTTGTCTTATTTCAGTTCCACCAGGGTCACTCCGTCTCCACCGTTCTCCTCAGGAGCAAAGTCAAAGGATTCAATTTGTTCATTATTACGCAGGATCTTATGTACTAAGTCTCGAAGCACGCCGGTACCTCGTCCGTGAATAATTTCCAGCTCTTTTCCGCTATGAAATCGGGCATTATCCAAAAATTTTTCTATGTTTGCCTGAGCCTCTTCAACCCGTTGTCCACGTAAGTCAATTCTATGGGACATACCTGATCCGTAACCTGAAGAGATCTTGGTTCTGCTTTCATCCCTTTCCTGATCCTTGACAACTGAGACCTCTTCCGGAGCCAACCAAATCCCAACTCCGTCCAGATTCACCTTCAATTTTTTCTTTTTTTCATCCTTATCCAGGACCTGGCCAAACTTTTTCCAGACAGGATAATAAATATTTTGACCTTCAGCAATAGATCCCATAATCGGAGTATCCTTTTGTTCTTCCTGACCATCCCCTTTCTGGGCTTCAAGCTTGCTTTTTTGTTGATGTAGCTCTTTCAGGGCCTGTTTTCGACCTAGTTGACCTGCTTTCCATTCCTGGACGATTGACCTAGCTATCTCCTGAATTTCTTGAATCAGTTTGTCAATCTGCTCATTGTAGACTTTCCTCAGATGTCTTTTTTCCTCCTCCACCTCATTCTGTTTTTTTTGAAGTGCATCAAGCTCTTGTTGTCGTTCTATAGCCAGTTCATTCAAACGGCCCATTAATTGACTAGAGTCCTGGCCATCCAGCAGGAGTATCTCTTCAGAACGCTGAAGGATCTGTCTGGGCATGCCATGATCTCTGGCCACATCAAGGGCCTGGCTGGATCCGACCTGATCATAAGCCAACTTATACAAAGGATGATTACTCTCAGGGTCAAACAAAACTGAAGCAGCTCTGACTTTTGGATTACTCAATCCGTAGGCCTTTAAAGCCGGAAAATGTGTGGCGGCCATAGTCCAAACATCTCTTTCCAACAAGCTATCAATAACAGCCTGAGCTAAAGCTGCCCCCTGACTCGGATCAGTTCCCGCACCAAACTCATCTAATATTACCAGTGTCTGTGCATTCATATCCGGCCAGGCCCTTTTAAAGTACTCAATTTGGGCCGTAAATGTACTGACATGTTCCTGTAAATTTTGTTCATCCCCCAGAAAAACAAATATATTGTACCATAAAGGCAAGCTGCTGTTTTCCTCTACCGGAACCGGCAAAGCAGAAAGAGCCATCAAACTGACCAAGCCCAGGGTCTTTAAACAAACAGTTTTTCCACCTGAATTACCTCCACTAACAATCAACCCTTGATGTTCAGTCTGGAATTCAATATCAACTGGCTGGACTTGGTCTTGGTCTTGATTTAAACACAAAAGGGGATGTCTAGCTTTTATCAAGCGTAGGGGTTGATCATGACCTATTGATATGGGCACAGCTTGAATATATTGGGCAAAAGAGATCTTGGCTCTTAAAAGGTCAAAGCTGACCAACCATTCATAGGCCAATTTCAGTTTTTCCTGTTCCTTTAAGGCCAATGAGGTCAAATACATCAGGACCTGCTGCTTGGCCTCTCTTTCATGTCTTTTAGAGTCCTGCAGTCGGTTATTGAGCTCTACCAAAAAAAAGGGCTCAAAATAACATGTTTCGCCTGACTGAGAGTAATCATGGATAATCCCGTCCAAACGACCCTTAAAGTTTACTTTCAAGGCCAGGACGTACCGATCAGCTGATAAGGTCAAATAATTGTCCTGTAAATATTCTAGGGTCTTTTCCTGCTCCAGGAATTCATCGACCTTTCGAGTACACTGTTGGTGGATCTTGCGTATATTCTGACGAATGGCATAAAGCTCTGGCGAACTCTCATCCCTTAGCTGACCCTCTTCATTAAGACATCGCTGTAAAGCTTGCCAAGTCTTTTCAGGCCAAGTGAGACCATTAAGAAATGAAACCAGATAAGGAGAATGCTCTTTTGGTAGGTGCTCAAAAGGAGTCAGTATCCGGTGCACTTGCTCCAGAACCAAGTTGACCGCCCACAATCCATCCTCATCTAGGGGTTTCTCCTGATCTAAAAAGTAGAAAACCCCGTCTAGTTTGGGGAAAGACTGCAAACACGAGCATATCTCTTGAGAGAAACTCAAGGCCTCACGCAGCAACTCGGTCTGAAAGGATAAATTTTCCTTGTCCGAAAATGGCTGCAAGCGACAAACCGCTTGCTTGCCTCCTTCTGAAAGGGTGAATTGGCAAAGGAAGTCTAAAAGATGAGGAAAATCGAGCAAACGAAGGGTGCGTTCTTCCATACTCAATCAATTACATACTAATTTCATAAATCAAGGAAAAAGATTTATATGAGAAAATCATATAGCCAGCTTATGGCATAACATAGGGTATTTCTAGGAGAATCAACAATCAGGAAACGCCTATCTTGGCAGTCATGGAAGGGATATAAAAGGATCATTCTCAAACAACTTCTATTCATTCAAATTTGATTTGGTGGAGGTTGTCATCCGATTAACTAAAACAACCTCCTTTCCAATTTCCAAACCTAATCAAAAATCAGATTAGACCCGTCTTTCGCAATTTCTTCATCAATCGCTTTCTGGCTGCAGCTTCTTTTTTCTTACGTTGCACACTCGGTTTTTCATAGTGCTGACGTTTTTTTAATTCTGAGAGTATCCCTGACTTTTCACATTGCTTTTTGAATTTACGTACAGCCAACTCAAAACTATCATTTTCTGCGATTATAACACCTGGCACTCACTCCACCTCCTTTACTTAAATTCTATATGGATTATCTAATAAATCCAGCAATAACTAATAGATCTATAGTAAGAGTCCAATAATTAAAAAATTTGTATTAGTTTAGCCTTATGAAAAAGGGGCTTTCTTTTCAACTTACGTTTTCAAGCCCCTTTTTAAATTAGTTGCAACGGCTAAGCAGTTACAAAAATTTGAATATCTTCAAACAAAATATCTGTTAACCGTGTACAATTCTCTGTAGATCGAAAGTGTCTCAATAAAATCAGAACCTCTGTCGGATTGAATAACCAGGTATTTTATTTCAATTTAAGTTAATCTTTGCACCTTGTTATACCTTCTCAGACCTGATGTTCAACAGGGCTAAATGAAAAAGAATACAGTATAACTTGTTTCCCTACAAAAAACAAGGATAAGAGGTCCCATCAATATAATGATCAGGACCCCTAAAAGTTTAAACCTTGTGGCCAAAAACAGCTATCTCTTTTTCTTAAATGTCTGCCAAAGTGTATTGACAGCAACCGCCCCCAATCCAGAAGCCAACACGACCAGAATGCCATAAAGGACAACAAAAAAAATTGCATGATCCGGACGCCACCAAGGGATATCCTGAGGGAGCATACTATGTATAGTTTCACCATGAATCATATAGCCCCCTAACTAACAGACTCTTTAAGCAATTTTCCTGGTCGGAATTTGACTACCTTAGTAGCCGGGATTGTAATCTCATTACCTGTCTGAGGATTACGGCCTTTACGTTCTTTTCTCTGCTCAACAGCAAAGGTGCCAAAACCAGTCAGGGTGAGCTTGCCTTCATTGACAAGGATATCTTCAATCGAAGCCAGACAAGCATTAAGAGCCCGCTCAGAATCAGCCTTTGTCAGATCAGATTTCTCAGCAATTTTGGAAATCAAGTCTGCTTTAGTCATTACACTTTCCTCCTTTTAGTTTGCTAAATACTCTTACTTATAGACTATTTTCAAAGCTTGGTCTTGATAAACAGCCAATATAGTCTCTAGACTATATATACTCTGATATAAGCACTTTAAACTCCCAGGTTCAACTGTCCAAAAAAAATTATATGTAACCTATCTTTGCTTATGCTTGTATGTCAAGATCTTATCTCAATTTTACCGTTATAATACGAATTTATTAGTTAAACTCCCATGCCCTGACGGGCACAAAGAAGCATGAAAAAATTGAACTGTAATAAATATAATTGTTAATTTTTCGATCTTATTTCTTCGGTCCACGGTCATCGGTTCACGGTCCACGGTCTTTTCACTAGATATAACCAATATATAACTGTCTTTGCATATTTATATTTTTAATAAAGAACTAGACAATTCATCACCTAAAGTATCGCTTAAATCTAAGAACTGCTTTGGAGTAAGCTGCTCCGGGCGGCAGTGCGGCTCAATCCCTTTAGCCCAAAGAAAGTGGTCAATATCAGAAGCCATAAAAGACTTCAATATCTTTCTCAACTGTTTTCTCCGGGACTGAAAGCAAAGCCGAAGTAAAGACCTAAAATTTTCAATACGTTTAGTATCAAAAGCTAACTCACGAGGACTAAAAGATATTACAGCCGAATCAACCTTGGGACGAGGACGAAAGGCATTTGGTCCAATGCCAAACTCATAATATGGCGCAACCAAAGTCTGAATCCAGATTGAAAGCGCCCCATAAATCTTACTGCCAGGACAAGCCACAATCCTTAAAGCCACCTCTTTTTGAACAGTAAAGACCATTCGGGCAAAAACCCGGCATTGAAGAACAAGCCCCCAAAGAAATGGTGAAGCAATATTGTACGGCAAACAGCCGATGATTTTGGCTTGATCTAAATATCGATTAACACGGACCCAGTCCATCTCCATACAATCTGCCCCAACCACAAAGACGTCGGGATAAATGGCCTTGACCCCTTGAGCCAGCAATAGATCCTTTTCAAAAACCAGCAAATCAACATCCTCTCCAGCCAAAATATTGGTTAAAGCCCCTTTGCCAGCCCCAATTTCAATGATCTTATCCTGAGCCACCGGGTTCAATATAGAAACTATCTTCCTGGCTATATTCGGATCGACCAAAAAATTCTGACCCAGGTTCCTTTTGGGCCTAAAAGACCTTTTTTCTGAAGCTGATATCAAGCCAAACTACCCGATGCGATCGATCTTAGTCAGGTAGTCGGAAAAATGACCTTTTGGTACACCAAAGGCTCGATCCTCAAAAACCGCCTGTAAAAAAGACTTGACCCAGAAATGGATATCGTAGTTTTTGATCACCTCGCGCAATCCAGCCATTCTGGCTTTCCTTTCAGCCTTATTCATATAAAAACCCCGACGAATAGCCTCAGAAACCTTGTTTATATCATATGGATTGACCAGTATAGAATCCTGAAAGAGTTGAGAAGCTGCCCCAGCAAATTCACTCAATATAAGTACACCGTCCTCCTTATAATTACAGGCGCAGTACTCTTTGACTACAAGATTCATTCCATCCCACAAAGGGGTTATCAATGCCATGTCTGAAGCAATATAGAATGACAAAAGCTCCTCACTGGAAAGACTCCGATACAAATAATGTATTGGTATCCAGCCGGGTTCAGTATACAGGCCATTTATCTCTCCTACTAAACGCTCTATTTCCTCCTTGAGGATCTGATACTCTTTGACCTCTTCCCGACTTGGCACGACCACTTGCAAGAGGGCAATTTTCCCCCGCAAATCCGGAAACCTTAGCAATGTATTCCGAAGAGCCTCCAATCTTTGGGGGATACCTTTTGTATAATCCAGTCGGTCAATGCCCAAAATTATCTGCTGATCCTGATGGAGCAGATTTAAATCGTTGCTCCTCCTAGAAACCTCTTTTGATGCCGCCCTCTGGGCAAATTGATGAAAATCGATACTAATAGGGAAACAGCCCACCTTGACTTGAAATGAGCCGCAAAATACCTTGAACAGATCATCCATATCCTCTACATACAAATCAGAACAAAGACATTCTAAGCAACGGATAAAATTATTCATATCTTGATGGGTCTGGAAACCAACCAGATCAAAGTCCAACAGAGCTCGAAGTATCTCCAAGCGCCATGGGAGCTTTAAGAATATTTCAGGTCCTGGAAACGGAATGTGCAAAAAGAAACCACACTTTCGTATCTGACCCATCTTCTCGATTTCTCTGGCCACACACATAAGGTGATAGTCATGCACCCAGACATAATCCTCTGAGTCAGTCTTTCGTAAAATCTCCTTGGCAAATTGTGTATTAACCTTCTGATATTTCAGCCAGTAATCAGCCTCAAAATTACACCTGTTGTGAAAACCATGCAAAAGAGGCCACAAGATCTCATTGGAAAACCCATAGTAATAGCCTTGGACATCATCTTCATCCAAAAGAACTGGCCATAAGGTATAGCCTTGAGTATCCGAGAATTCCTGTATAGACTCGTAGATTCCTTCTTTTTCCACAGTTCCCGGCCAACCGATCCAAGTCCCACCATTCCTGCTCAGAATAGGAGTCAAAGCTGTAACCAACCCACCAGATCCAGGATAGATGTCCCAAGAACCATCTCTCCATTTTAGGACAACAGGCAATCTATTGGAGACAAGTACCAATGGCTGAGATTCATAATAATTCATGTCACCTCTTGGTTTATCTTGCGTTTATAGGGCTAATTGACTTTATTGGCTTCTGCCCTAGGCAACTTTGTTGGCTTTATGAAATTCAGCCAAGTCAATAAAAACAACACAGATATTACTCCAAAACATCAAATCGTTCAAACTTCATCATAAAAGTTCCCCTTCCCTGAGTTGCCGATCGGAGTTCAGTGGAAAAGCCAAACATCTGTTTAAGAGGTGTCAATGCCTGAACAACCTTACCTCCTCCTCGGTCAAACATATTGTCAATCTTGCTCCCTTTACCACCCAAAAGGGAGACAACATCACCGACAAAATCTTCAGGCACACATACTTCGACATTCATAATCGGCTCCATAAGTCTGGGTTGAGCCTGACTCATAGCCTTTTTCAAGGCCCCGTTAGCAGCCAGATGATAGCCTACCTGGCTTGAGGAGTTGGGATCCTTGCCCAAAGCCACAATCTTTACCATTACACCCTGAACCGGATAACCCTTTAAAACACCACTTTGCAAGCCGTCCTCAACTCCTTGATAAACTGCATCCACCCAGTTAGATGGGAATTCAGTCAGATCAGTCTCAAAAATAATCTGGTTCTCTTTGTCTCTAGCCAAAGGCTCTACAGCCAAACTGACAGAACCAAAGTGTAGGGCATCCCCCAATTCTCGGGAAAACTCATCATTCGCCTGGGCCTGACCGGCAAGTGTCTCTCGATAGACAACCTGTGGATTCCCGGCACGCATACCGACTTTGTATTCCCTTTGCAAACGATCAAGGACTATTTCCAAATGCAGTTCTCCCATCCCGGAAAGTATAATCTGCTCTGTATCTTCATCCCTTTTCAGCTCCAAGGTCGGATCTTCCTGAAGCATCTTTGACAAGGCCTCAAGGAGCTTCTCTTCTTCTGCTGTATTCCTAGGTTCCAAAGCCAAGGACATGACCGGCTTATATTCTCCGATCTTTTCTAAGAGTATCGGCTTCTCTTTACCAGACAAGGTGTCTCCGGTCCTTGCTTCTTTTAAACCTGCAGCAGCTACAATCTGACCGGTTTTGGCTGTCTCCAGTCGTTCCTTGTGGCCAGCATGAAGCGTAAAAAGCCTAGCGATCCTTTGCATTTTGCCTTTTGTTACATTATAAACACTCTCCCCAGCCTGGATGGTACCTGAATAAATCCTCATTAAACTAAGGACTCTGCCACTCTCCATAGTTACCTTAAAGACCAGAGCGGATAGAGGGGCTGAGGAATCGATGGGGAAAGAAATTTCTTGTTTAGTCTCCGGGTCAATACCCTTTACTTGGGAAACCTCCAAAGGAGAAGGCAAATAATGGCAAATACCGTCTAGAACCGGTTGAATACCAGAGTTCTTAAGTGCTGCTCCGACAAATATTGGGACAGCGTTTAAGTCCAGGGTAACTTGACGGATTACAGCCATTAACCGCTCTAGGGGGATCTCCTCACCATTTAGATACTGCTCCATTAAGTCCTCATCAAACTCTGATAGATTCTCAACAAGGCCTTCCCGCCAAGGCAGAGCATAATCTAGCTGTTCCTGAGTCAAATCACTGGATTGCATCTCAAGGCCCTTGGATTGGGGGTCAAAATAAAGCAATTTCATCCCCAATAAATCGATTATACCGGAGAAGTCCATCCCCTGCCCCCAAGGGATCTGCAAGACAAGTGGATTAATATTCAGCTTATCCTGCATGTCTTGGATCACTGATTGGAAATCAGCACCCAGTCGATCCATCTTGTTGATAAAAGCTAATTTAGGGACATGATAGTGTTCAGACTGTCGCCAGACATTCTCGCTCTGGGCCTCAACCCCTCCAACTGCACAGAAAACGCCGACTGCACCATCCAGGACCCTCAAAGATCGTTCCACCTCAATTGTGAAATCTACATGCCCTGGAGTGTCTATAATATTGATCTGTTTATTTTTCCAGACACATGAAGTCGTAGCTGAGGTAATGGTGATGCCCCTTTCCTGCTCTTCCGGCATGAAATCCATGGTTGCCGTACCATCATGGACTTCACCCATCCGATGGATCTTCTTGGTATAGTAAAGGATCCTTTCGGTCAGGGTTGTCTTTCCGGCGTCAATATGAGCGATAATCCCAATATTCCTAATATGCTGAAGATACTTATCCCTTCGCACTTCTTTGACCATAGTCAGTATCCAAAAGATGAATCTTAAATTATAAAGAGTAAAACCTATAAGCCTGTAAACCTGATCAGAATATCAATAGGTTCATAATCTCTTATCACTCAAAGCCACACGTTCACTATAGCAGACATCCAAACAAAAACCAGGCCAAAGCCAACAACTTTCCTGTCCCGGCCCCAGAACCATTGATGCATACCTGCTGGCCTCACGAATAGATCCCGAGGGGACATAGAGGGTGTCATAGCCCTGATCCAAGAATTGAAACCAATCGCCTGTGGCCAATGACCAATAAGGGGGTAAGTAAACATTGTCCTCGCCCCAGATCTCAAATATCATACCAGGGTGAATAAACTCCAAAACCTCAAAATGCCAGTCTTGTGAACCTTCATTCCATAAAGCCATTTTTTTCGGAGGGTTCAAATGTACAAATCGAATGATTGGTGACAAAAGATATGATCGTAGATGATCGGCTAATAATGCATTTGCACCTAAAGAGATTACTACACCGGGTTCTTGTGTACCCATTAGGGAGCCAATAAACTTTGCTATCTCGCTAAATGGACAATGAAAAACGTTCTCAATGCCTGATAATTCAAGTGCAGTCAGAGTGCCGAGATTGGAATCATCCTGATCATTGACAATAATTACAAAGATTTCATAAACTCCGGCTAACATAGGGGGCAAAGAAGCTGCCAAAACCTGACTTGGTGATGGCAGATTTTGATTGACAAGAATCAAGGCCCAACGACGTGGCTGAGTTGTTGATAAGGAATAAAAACCAGTCCTCCAAACACATTCATGGCTGATACAATCCTGAGTGGGATTATGGTACCAATCACAGAGTTGGGCTATACACTTTTTCAACCAGCCTCGTTGTAAGTCATTTAATGATTCATAGGCACTAGCAAAGAGATCGTCTGAGACAGCATACTGTCTTATTGGGTCTATGATTTCAATTTCAGACATATATTTCTAATGATTTAGGAAAGGTCTGTATACTGACTCACCCCAAAACTCTATGCCTGGAATTGCAACATGTTGAGGTGATAAGAAAGGAAGGGACATCTACCCTTGGTAAGAGAAAATTTATCTCTTGATAAGAATATGTATTACCCAAATTTGACCTACCCTTTTTAGCAGGTCCTATTTCACAACAAAAGACTCAGTCAGCGCAAGGAGATAACCAGCAAAGCATCCCTTGCTTATAAGTGATTATAGCCAATCAAACCATGTCCTCCAGCCCCCCTCCTTCTTAGACCAGGTATCTTGGGAACTCTTTTCTTGATATTTAAAGTAAGCCAGCTCTTTCATCTTGTTTGCATAACTCAGATATTCTGGAAAATCCTGATAATTGTTGATCACATATTGATACCTTTTCCAAGCTGCCAAATATTTATGCCTACGCCAATAAAAATTGGCCACAAAGAGTTCGTGCTTTATCTCGTATGACCGGCATTTATGCATATATTCCTTTGCCTTTGTGGCATACTTTGA
This sequence comes from uncultured Desulfohalobiaceae bacterium, assembly GCA_964446205.1. Taxonomy (GTDB): domain Bacteria; phylum Desulfobacterota; class Desulfovibrionia; order Desulfovibrionales; family Desulfothermaceae; genus CAYUNZ01. The sequence goes on from CAYUNZ010000044.1 coordinate 12,261, forward strand.
ATCCGGATAAGATTCAGTAACACGATGGAAGTATTGCCAGGCCTCTTGAATATTATTTTGAGGCAGATCTACAGATTTGAACTGTTCAAAATTACATTTGCCTATCTGAAACAAGACATAATCTATAGATGATTTTCCTGGATGCAACGACTCGAATTCCTTGTAGGCTTCTTCAGCAGCCTGATACTGTTCATCTAGATAATAGGCATCAGCCAAAGCCAACTCTGCTTGAGTGGCAAAGGGGCTGAAGGGGTATTTCTCCTTTAATTCTGAAAAATAATCAATGGCCTGATCATAATCCTTGTCCTGCATGGCTCCGTTTCCGGCTTCCATTAACTCCTGAGCGGTATCCTGGGAGGGCTTTAAAAAATAGTAATCAATTACCCCACAACCGGAAAAGAGCAAAATGCCCCAAATAAGTATGCCGTAAGCTATTAATCTCTTATTCATCTTGCATTTCTTCTATAAAAAGGTGGGCTGAATGTCCGGCAACTGCCCCATCTCCAACTGCCGTAGCTACTTGTCTACACCTCTTTGAACGCACATCACCGGCAGCAAACACCCCGGGAATGTTTGTTCGCATCTCAGTATCAGTCTCTATAAAACCATCCTTGTCCTGGATTAGGGATTCAGGTATAAACTGAGTCGATGGGGTTAGGCCTACAAAAATAAAAACCCCGTCTACATCCAAAATTCTCTTTTCTTCTGTTTTGACATCCTTGATTTCTAGACCTTCAATCTCGTCTTCACCTAAGAGCCTTTCCGGCACAGTATTAAAAAGGATTTCAATATTTGGTTGGGCCATGACCTTATCTTGATAGATCTTTTCCCCTCGAAAGGTGTCGCGTCTATGGAGAAGATATACCTTTTTTGTTAACCCGGATAGGTACAGGGAATCTTCTAAGGCAGTGTTTCCTCCACCAATGCAAGCAACTACCTGATCCCGAAAGAAGTTTCCATCACAAAGTCCACAATAAGATACTCCCTTCCCAGTCAAGGATTCTTCTCTCTGCAGACCCAACTTTCTGTGTTCAGCTCCTGAACAAACCACAATTGTCTTGGCCTGAATACCATCATCTCCAAATGAAACACGATTCTTGCCGGATTTGAATTCAATAGCCTCTATCTCCTCCATATATCTATCAAAGGAGAAACCCTCCAGGTGCTTGGCCAGGAGATCAGCTAATTCGAAACCTTTAACACCATCAGGGAAACCTGGATAGTTATCTATCCACTCGGTCTGAAGGACTTGCCCCCCAAGGGCCAGTTTTTCTACCCAGGCTATATTAGCCCCTGCCCTAAGCAAGTAAAGAGCTGCAGTAATACCGGCCGGTCCTCCACCAATCACCAATGCATCATATTCCTTCATACCGACAAAGCCTTCTCTGTAATAAGGTCTTTGAGATTGCCTTTGGAAACAGCCCCAGTAACTTGACCAACGACATCCCCATTTTTGAACAGTATCAAGGTCGGTATTGCTCTTATCCCATATTTGGTCGGTGTACTGGGGTTTTCATCAACATTCATTTTCAAAACCTGTAACTGACCTTCATATTCCTTGGACAATTCCTCCAATACAGGAGCAACTGCCCGACATGGTCCACACCAAGGAGCCCAGAAATCAACCAATACAGGGAGTTGATTCTTCAAGACTTCACTCTCAAAGCTGTTGTCTGTAACTTCATTAGGCATAATTTTCACTCCTACCCTATAACTTGTTTTTATGGTATTGATAGATAATATACATACTTGTGGACTAAGTTAAATAATAGTAAAAATCAAAGATCTTCCTGTCAAGGACTTCTCTGACAATAGTCCCAGGGAATAACTTTGCCACGTGGGACAGCTTCAACTCCTAAATGATGAAAATAGCCTGCCTTTGCGTATAACATACCACTATAGGCAACCATTGAGCCATTATCCATACACAATGACTGTTTGGGCAGAGTCAAACGAACCGAAAAATCACTACTCAGCTTGGACATCATGTCCCGAATCATAGAATTTGCAGCCACCCCGCCAGCCACAATCAAGGATCTAACCTGAGGGCAACCTTTTAAGGCCCGGGCCACCTTTTTGTAAAGAGTCAAGGCCACACAGCTATTGAAAGAAGCACATATTCTGGCAATTTCTGGTCTATTAGCAGCAATTTTCTCCACATCCGGTTCAAAAGCAAACTCCTGGAGTGAGAAATGAGGATTTTTCTGAATATAGCGAGCAACAGCTGCTTTCAAGCCGCTGAAGCTAAAATTGAGATTTTGGTTGTCCAAATAGGGCAAGGGGAAAAGCTCAGGATCAGCTTCCGCCATCAAAGCCAAGGCATTTATATATTGCCCTCCAGGATAAGGTAAATTCAATAGCTTAGCTGTCTTGTCAAAGGCCTCGCCAACTGCGTCATCTAGTGTCCTACCAAGAAGACGATATTCATATCCAGAGTCCATTAAATATATCTGGGTATGACCGCCTGAAATCAAAAGACCCAAGGCGGGGAATTCAAGATCTTCATCCAGACCAGGGGCCAATAAGTGGGCAATAAGGTGATTGACCCCAATAAACTCAGATCCGATACTCAAGACCAAACCTTTTGCAAAACCAAGTCCGACCAACAAGCTGCCCAATAGACCAGGACCACGGGTAACCGCAACAAGATCAATATCTTGAGGTACAACCCCTGCCTGGGCAATAAGCTCATCAAAGAGTGAGGGTACTGACCTCAAATGTTCTCTAGAGGCAAGTTCTGGTACTACCCCGCCGAAGACAGCATGAATATTGGACTGGGAAGCAATATTTTCGGCAATGATACCCTCATCCCTGACTAGGGCCATGGCAAAGTCATCGCAGGACGATTCTATACCTAGACACAACATACCTATTGACTCTAGTCTCCTATTGAGCTGAAAGCCTCAGAATTAAAAACCAAACAATATCTTAAACCGAAGACCTATAATACAAGCTTAGAAAATCTATAGCACAGGTCCAAAAACCTTTCCAAGGAATTAGGATAAAGGGATGTGCTTTTGGGTTCTTCTCTCAACCAACCTCGTTTTGCTGATAAATCTCTTTGATCTTGGCAACATCTTTCTTGGAACCTATAAAAAGAGGTGTCCGTTGTTGCAATTCCTGAGGTTCAATATCCAATATATTATTGACGCCATCTGTGGCCATACCTCCGGCCTGCTCAACAATCATGGACAAAGGAGAGGCTTCGCACAACAGGCGCAACTTTCCCCGCGGTTTTTTGGGATCACGATAATCAATCGGATACATAAAAACACCGCCATAGAGCAGATTACGATGAAAATCAGCTACTAGGGATCCAATATATCGAAGACTATAGAGTTGTCCAAGATCACTGTTGGGGTCTTTAAAAATGGAAACCGCTCTTTGAGTCGCCCCATCCCAATAATTCCAATAAGCCTCATTAACAGAGTAGATCTTCCCTTGTTCAGGTATCTTTATATCCGAATGGGAAAGGAGAAATTCACCAACACTTGGATCCAGGGTAAAACCATGGACCCCTCGACCAGTAGAATAGACCATGACCGTGGATGAACCGTATATAAAATAGCCAGCAGCAACCTGTTCAGCTCCTTTTTGAAGTACCTGGGCCAATTCTACCTGATCGCTAGTGCCCTCTATTCGGCGATAGATAGAGAAAATAGTCCCAATGCTGACGTTGGCTTCAATATTGGATGATCCATCCAAAGGATCAAAAACTAGGAAGTACTGACCTTTGGGGAATCGTTGGGGGACTTGAATCAAATCGGCATGTTCCTCTGATGCCATGGCACATAAAACACCAGCTCGTTCCATTCGGTGAATAATGACTCGATTGGCGAATTCGTCCAAACGCTGTACTTCCTCTCCTTGGATATTTGTTTCCCCTGTGTAACCAAGGATATCTACTAATCCGGCCTTGTTGACTTCCCTAGAAATGATCTTGGCCGCTAAGATCAACTCGTTTAACAAGCTAGTAAACTGACCAGTAGCTGTAGGGCTTAGCTTTTGATGCAGGAGTAAATGCTCGGTAACAGTTATTTGGCGCATACCAACTCCTTATCTGATTTTCAAAAACAAAAAGCTGAGAGACTTACTATCATTTCCCTATGTTCAAAAATACCCATCATCTCTTAACTTCTACTAGATAAAAAATGGGTTTTTCACCTAAGTAACGGGCTAACCAGAAAAATTCCTCCCCTTCCAAGAGAACTCGACCTGAAACACCTTTGTCAAGCATTGCCTGCCAATCCAGATTGGCCAGACCTTGAGCTTCCTGATCATAACTCCCTGTCCAAAGGGTTTGACCCTGTTGAATTATAATAATCTCCTGAGGTTTTTCAGATAATTGGACAAGAGATCTTATATTAAAACAAACCAGGACATTGCCTTGCCAGGTCATATCTTTATAAAAAGGCCTGATAAAAGTCATCATTGATCTCGAACCCTCGGTCCAAGCCAACCACTGCATTACATTTTGAGACCATGAATATTTTTGGCTCAACAACTGTTTTGTTTCCTTATCCGGTAATGAAGGCTGGCCAATTAAGGCTTTGATCTGACCTTGCTTGTCAACAAGATTGACACCTTCAATCCATTCAAAATCCTCTTTGATCTTTTGGGCCCAATCTCTTGTGGGTTGGGAATCCTTAACCTCTATTTGCCTGAACAAGGAAGCCAATTCTTGATCTAAGTGATTAAAAAATCGGGCCATTCTCATCTGGCCGTTCCCCAACTCTGCTTCATTTTCTAAATCAATATTGGTGGAAAAGACATAACCTTTATAGACCTTTTTAGTGGTCTTCCAGAGATTACAACCCAAAAAATTAGCCATAAATAACACCAAAACTAGAATCTGCCAGAATCGAGGTCGCAATATTACCCCCTTAAGCCTTTGTTTTTTTGTCCTGTGTCTCAGGGCTTATCCTGGAAACATGCTGTTGATTGTATCTTGATCCTGTTATTATATCCATTATAACTAGTTTTTATCCGGAAACTGCCTTTTTTCCGTTTGACTGCGTCAAT
>CAYUNZ010000045.1:0-8482 GCA_964446205.1 uncultured Desulfohalobiaceae bacterium
AAAAAACACGAAAAGAAGAATGAAAATTTATAATAATAATTTTAGAAGGTTATCGGGAGCTTTTTATTCTTCGTTGTCCAGCCCTTTTGAAAGGGCTGGATGGTCGTTAATATCAGTTTGACAGGATTTGGTTGTAATTTTGAAATGTCTCGGTTAAATCTAGGGTAGAGTGGCTATTATGGAGGGGTTGATATGAGCAGACAATTGTTTGGGACTGATGGTCTAAGAGGACAAGTAAATGTTTTCCCTATGCAGCCGGAAATCATTATCCGTCTTGGACTGGCAGTTGGGCAATATTTCCGAAACGGTGAAAAGAGGCACCGGGTAGTTATTGGCAAGGATACCCGTTTGTCCGGTTATGTCTTTGAAACTGCCCTTACTTCAGGATTGTGTGCTGCTGGAATGGATGTTTATCTAGTCGGTCCAATGCCCACACCGGCAATATCCTTTTTGACCAAAAATATGCGGGCGGATTTGGGCGTGGTTATTTCTGCTTCTCATAACCCATTCATGGATAATGGCATAAAGTTTTTCGATGCCAATGGTTTTAAGCTTAGTGAAAAGGTTGAGGACGATATCACCGATTTGGTCCTGTCTGATAAGACACTATGGAATGTGCCCGCAGATGATCATATAGGTCGGGCATTTAAGGTTGAAGATAGTCCGGGTCGTTACATTGTTGCTTTAAAGAACAGTTTCCCCTCTGATATGACTTTGGATGGGATAAAGATCATTTTGGACTGTGCCCATGGGGCTTCTTATCGAGTAGCACCTTTAATATTTCAGGAGTTGGGGGCCAAAGTTGTTAAGATGGGTACAGAACCGGATGGATTGAATATTAATCAGGATTGTGGTTCTCTTCATCCAGAAGTGGTTAGCGAGAAAGTTTTGGAGACAGGTGCTGATTTGGGAGTGGCTTTGGATGGAGATGGGGATCGTCTGATTTTGGTAGATGAAAAAGGGGAGATCTTTGACGGTGATCAACTTATGGCTGTTTGCGCCAAAGATTTTATGGACAAAGATATTTTGCCTCAGAGAAAATTGGTGGGGACCGTCATGAGCAACATGGCCTTGGAGATCTTTATGAAAGAGCATCAAGGTCAGTTGATTCGAACCCCGGTCGGAGATCGTTATGTCGCCGAGGCTATGAGGCGGCATAAGACGATATTGGGTGGTGAACAGTCTGGGCACCTGATATTCTTGAATTACAGTACAACTGGAGATGGGGTCCTGGCTGCTTTACAATTCTTGAGGATAATGCAGGAGAAACAATGTCGAGCATCGGATTTAACCCATGTTTTAAGCCCGTTTCCCCAAAAATTGATCAATGTCAAAGTTCAGCGCAAGATTCCTTTTGAGCATGTTTCGGAAATTCAAGAAAACGTTGAACGAATTGAGAATATTTTGGGTCAAAGAGGTAGGATTTTACTTAGATATTCCGGCACGGAATCCCTGGCTCGATTGATGGTAGAGGGTGAGCACCCCAATATGGTCCATGAGCTTGCATCTGAAATGGCGGGAATCTTGGAGAAAAACTTGCAATAATACATGGCTATTGCGCTAAAATGTTATAATTAAGGAGTATCTATGGATATTGGAAAGGTTGTTATTCCGGTTGCAGGTTGGGGAACCCGTTCCTTGCCAGCAACAAAAAATCTACCCAAAGAGATTCTGCCTGTCTTTAAAAAACCATCAATTCAATATATAGTCGAAGAGGCTATGGAATCAGGTCTAAAGGATGTTGTCTTTGTTAACAATCAAAACAAGACCATAATCGAGGACCACTTTGATTACAATCTTGCTTTGGAATCCGTCCTGGAACGGACAGGAAAATCTGATCTAGTTGATGATATAAGGAAGGTGGCGGAAATGGTCAATATAATTTCCGTTCGCCAAAAAAGACAACTAGGTTTGGGTCATGCAGTTCTCTGTGCCCGGGAGGTAGTTAAAGAAGAACCATTTGCCGTCATGGTAGGTGATGATCTGATGTTCAATGCTGATCCTGGTATAAAACAACTTATAGATGTGGCAAGATCAGAACATATGCCTATAGTTGGGGTTATGCCTGTGCCGACCGAAAGGGTAAGCAGTTACGGAGTTATTCGAGGTGAAGAGATTGCACCTTATATGTATAGGGTCCGAGACCTCCAGGAAAAACCCTCAAAGGAAGATGCAGTTTCTCGGCTGGCTATTGTAGGCCGATATATATTAACTCCGGAAATATTTGATCATATAGAAGAGCTGATGTCATGTCATCCTGGTGAAGAGGTCCAACTGACCGAGGCACTCCGAATTTTGGCCCAAAAGAATCGTTTGCTGGCTGTTAGGGTTCAAGGTATGAGGTTTGATATTGGTGATTGGGTAGAGTATCTAACAGCCAATATTTATTTCGGGCTTCAGGATGAAGATCTGCGTGATCAACTTGTCCAAAGAATCATGGAGTTAGTTCCAGGTTATCCCCGATGATATTATTGCAGTTAACCTACATGTCCGAGTAGGCATAACGAAGCATGAAAGAAGACCTTGACCGTTCACTGTGCACCGTTGATTGTAAGAGATTGAAAGGAGTTGTCAGTTAAAACGGACCAGGTCATTATTCTTCGGTAAACGGTAAACGGACAACGGTAAACATTCTATAACCTTTTCATGCTATTTCTGATCGGGGAAGACCATGTTTTGGGAAGTTGCTTTACTTACCCCCCCTTATAAGACTTATACATACAGTTCACCCGGCTACTTCCCAGAGTCTCTTTGGCAAAAGGGTCTCAGGGTGGCCGTCCCCTTGAATCGTGATATTCGTTCAGGTGTCCTGACTCGTCCGGTCTATTATAATCAGGTCAAGGCCAAACCCCTGCTTTGGCCTTTGGAGTATTCCCCCCTTTTATCCCCTTTGTATATTGATTTGGCTCTTGAATTGTCCCTTAGGCAGTTTAAGGAGCTAGGCTATGTTTTGTCTTCGATCCTTCCCAAGGAGATACGTTCTGCCAGAATTAAATTACAGGTCAAGGATAACAGATTCCAGACCATGCATATCAATGAGATTAAAAACCTGAGTGAGGATAAGAAAGAGGTCCTAGCTGAACTCTGGTGGGAGGGGAAGGCATTTCTTGCTGGCAGTTCAACTCAGAAAATTGGTCGGCAGTTATGTGATCTTACCCAAGGTCCTCCTTGGCCGTTGAGACCCCAAGCCAAGAATCAACAGCGCTTATTGGATTTTTTGTGGTCTAATGGACCGCAAAAAAGGGATAGTCTGCGACGGCAACTTGGAGCCTGGATTGATCAGGCTATACGTGGTCTGGAGAAAAAAAAACTTATTACCTGGCTAGATGCTTGTTATTATGGACTGGGAAACAATAAGCACTCTTTAGAACCTACTTCATCCCGATTTGAAAGTGTTACATTGACTTCGGAACAGGAACAGGCAGTGCAAACATTTAGTAACATGCTTTTGTCTGATAAAGCCCATGTTGGCCTACTGTACGGGATTACCGGTAGTGGTAAAACAATGGTCTATGTCTTCCTGATCCGTGCCTGTCTTGAACATGGTCAATCAGCTTTAATCATGAGCCCTGAAGTGGCTTTGGCCTGGAACCTGTGGCAATATATAAGTTATTATTTCCAGGAATATCAATGTTATCTGTATCATGGGTATCAGACACAGTTTCAGAGGACAAGGATTTTCAGAGAAGTTGCTGTTCAAAAAAGACCGTTTGTGGTTATTGGGACTCGTTCGTCCGTATTCTTACCAAAGATGGATTGGGGTCTGATTGTTATTGATGAAGAACATGATACATCTTTTAAACAGGAAGAAAGGGTCAATTACCAAGCCAAAGAGGTTGCCTTTTTTATCAATAACCAAGCCAAGGGACTGCTCCTTTTGGGTTCAGCTACACCTGATATAAAGACTTTTTATTCTTCGCATAATGGACGAATCCACCTTTTCCCCATTAAAAATCGCTATGGCAGTCATGATCTACCGGAGATTGATTTAATCGATGTCTCGCAGGAGACCGAGTGGGAAGGACCTTTTGCCCAGTCAACACATAGGCAGCTACAGCAATGTCTGGATCGTGGAGAACAAGCGATTATTCTATTAAATAGACGGGGATATGCACCTCTTGTTTATTGCACTTCCTGTTTGCAAGTGTTTAAATGTCCTCATTGTGATGTTAGTCTGACTTACCATAAGAGACTGGAACGGTTGATATGTCATTATTGTGGTCATTATCAGTCATTTCCCTGTCCTTGTCCATACTGCGGAGCGCATCAATTTATCCCTTTGCGGGAAGGGACCGAGCAGGTAGAAGAATATCTTAGATTGCATCTAGATCCGACTGTAGAGGTCCTTCGTCTAGATAGAGACACAACAAGGGCGCAAGGCCGATTGGAAGATATTTTGTCTCGTTTTTCTAGTGGTCAGGCCCAGATTATGGTTGGGACGCAAATGTGCAGTAAAGGCCATCATTTTCCTTATGTGACCAAGGTGATTGTTTTGGACGGAGATGTGGGCCTTAATTTGCCTGACTATCGGGCTACTGAAAGGACCTTTCAATTACTTGTCCAGGTCGCTGGTCGAGCCGGAAGGGGGGCAAAGCCTGGTAAGGTGCTTATCCAAACCAGGAATCCAGGCCACTATTGCTGGCGGTATGTAACCAAGAGTGACTATGAGAGCTTTTATGCCCATGAAATTGATATCAGACAACGCTTTCAATATCCTCCTTTTATTAAACTGGCCTTACTTAGAATGAGCTATCCCTCAAAATGGCCCCAGGGATTTGACAAGGTTCGGGAGATCACAAAACATTTCAGAGAAAAAGCAAATTTATATCAAGTCCGGGTCCTTGGCCCAGCTCCGGCACCTATAGAAAAGATACACGGACGGATACGTTACCAGTCTCTTCTCAAAGCCAAAGAATGGTCTCAAATTAGGGCACTGTCTTCAGTTGTCTTTAAGGAAGTAAGACAACAGCCTGGATTGAGGATAGCTTTGGATCTGGATCCGGTCCAAATGCTTTGAAGCAATAATGGCTATGAACGATTTATAATGATGATGTCTATACAGGGTAAGGATAAAGTTAGTACATTGGAGGTGGCAATATGATCCCTTTAAAGTCCGACCTGAAGACGGAGATTATTTTCTTCTTCCTGGCTTAGGAATCGATAATGTCCTGCTCTAAGATTGCCTAGTTTTACTGGGCCTTGACTGATTCGAATTAGTCTTAGAATAATCCAATCATTATCCTCACACATTCGTCTAATCTGTCGGTTGAGACCTTGAAAGAGGGTCATCTCCAGCCAGGCCTTTTGCTCTGAAACCCTTTGAACAACATTTACCTGGACTGGAGAAAGTTTCTCTTTGTCATTTAGGCGCATACCTTGTCTCATTTTTTTTAATTTACTTTGGACAATACGCCCCTTGACCAAAACCCGGTATTTTTTGTGTATATGCCAACGAGGATGTGATAAGCGATGGGTCAATTCCCCGTCGGAACTCATTAGGAGCAATCCTTCGGACATATAATCCAGCCTGCCTACAGGGACTAAATGCCTTTTGTGTAGGTCATTTGAGAGTAGATCAACCACGGTTTTTCTATTTTGGGGATCATCGAGGGTTGATACGACTTGTACAGGCTTGTGGAGTGCTATCAAAGCAGGATGTCTGTTATATTCAGGCAAGGGTTGATTGTTAATAAGAACACAGTCTGATTCAGGATGGATCTTTGTTCCCAGATCGTTTACAATTGAGTCATTAACCTTGACTTGTCCCTGCTGTATCAATTTTTCAGCCTTTCTCCTGGAGCACAAGCCTGAATGGGCGATGGCTTTATTCAATCGCATCAATGGGGAGGAGTTGTCTCGGACCATATTATTTAGACCTTGATGACCTTGGATGCCAATTGTAAACTAGTGACTACATCAAGCATGTTAGTTGTTTCCCCGACCTGATTTTCTTCCAAGAGATGGAAGTGATCAAGACAAGTTCCGCAGACCAGAATAGAGATCCCTTCCTCTTCCAAAGCCTTTAGTTTATCCAGAACCGGACTACCAGCAATAGCCAGCTTTACACCACCATTAATCAGTATGATCCTCCATAGTGCAGTCCCCATTTCTGGGAGAGTGGCAATCAGATTATGCATCAATTTACTACCGAGATCGTCATCCCCGTGCCCCATAACATCGGAGGTTATGAGAACCAGTTGATTGTCTGTTTGAGAATTTGCTTCTGGCAGTTGTTGATTTGATTCTATATCCGGTCCTGCTGACTCCGTCTGTCTATGTCTTGTGTTTGATTCAGCAGTGAGAGTTATTAGACCTTGATTTTCCTTTACAGACAGGACTTGATAAGCTTGTTTGTTTAAGAAACGTGAGACATTGACTTGAGCGGCTTGATTGTCGACAACAATTAAGAGACGATTTGGTTGTTTATCCTGGATAATCTCTTTACACTTTAGCACAGGTTGTGGACAGGCAAGACCCTGACAATTGAGCTTTGTCTCTTGCATAAAAAACCTCCTTTTTTCTCTTCAAAGAACATGTTCAAAAAGGAGGGTCAAATAGATAAAGATAATCGATTTTGGCTTAATCTATTATAAAAGGTGATGTAAATTTTGTCGGACTAGCCTGGGACTGTCTTGACCGTTTCCACAATGACCCTAGTTGTCCCCTGTTTCCAATAGCCCAGTTTTTTGGCTGCTCCAAGGCTTAAATCTATGATCCGATTCTTAACAAAAGGACCCCGGTCATTTATTCGGACAATAATGGATCGATTGTTTTCTAAGTTGGTAACTTTTACATAAGTTGGTAATGGGAGGTATTTGTGAGCCCCTGTTAGTTCTCTGGGATCAAAGGCCTCGCCATTGGCTGTCATCTTGCCGCCGTGTTGATGATAGGTCTCGTACCCATACCAGGAGGCGGTGCCGACTTGTCTATAGCTCTTTGCCTTAACAAGGCTCATAGGGATATACCTCTTCCCATTGACAGTGTAAGGTGAAGATTTGACAATACCTTTCTGTATAGCCTTTTTGGCCGGTATACCCCCTATAGAATCAATACTTTGTCTGGTTAAAGGCCATGATATAGGGGCTTGAACCACCTTGAAGGTAAAGGCTCCAACATGGTAAATTACTTTGCTGGTGCCAAAGGCGCAATCAGCTGTAAATTTAGTCAATGTATAGGTAGTCTTTACTGCCCCTTTGGTCAGGTTGTATGGGGCTTTTACAACTGCACAGGAAAGTCCGAAAAAAGCAAGAGATAACAAACCTAAAAGGAAGAAAGTCTTAAACAATGCCCTTAATTTGGCTTTTCTCATAACCTTAGATCTAAGTATAAAGATTTCATGGGGCAATCAGTATTAGCATTTATGTATTTTGTTTGAATTCTTGAGACACACATTCCGGCAAACCTTTGGCCAATATCCGGATATGGCCTTTCTCCTGTTCAGCCAATTGAAAAAAGGCCCATTGCTGATCTTTTTCCTGGGCCAGATTGCCTAAGGTTCTATATAGATCATAAGCAGTGTACTCAATATCCAAGGCTATTTCTGCAAGGGTCAGGCAACCCCCTTCTTCTATTTCACTGATTCTTCTGAGTAATTCCTCAAGGCTTTCTCCTCCTTCTATAATATCACCAGCCAATTCCTCGAAGAGTTTTTCAAAAGGTTGAAGTTCAGGTCTTTTACTGGACAAAATTTCATATATGGTTTGGGCATGCTTTGTTTCCATATCAGCTAGTTGAGTGATTGTTGAGGCCAAGGTTAGGTATGAGAAGTGATGGGCAAGACGGGTATAGTATATCCAGGCTCCCTTTTCCATATTGATGGCCTGATAGAGGATTTCCTCAAACTTGGCCTTAGGATCAATGACCTGGAACTTGGGCATACCTTCCAGCTTTTTCCCATTCCAGGCCATGATGCCTCCCTGAAGATTCAGGATCCTTTTGTGACTATGTTCCTTTCTATCTGTGACAAGTGTAGCCCCGGCCAAAGAACGTCTGCCACTTCGGCAATAAAAGATCAGATCCTGATTTTCCGGGATTGCTTGCAGATTGTTTTCCAGCTCAGGTAAGGGGATGTGGAGTGAGCCAGGGATGTGGTCTGTAGTATACTCTTCTGGTTGTCTGACATCTATTATGATATAGCTGTCCTCTCTCTGGGAACTGATCAATTTTTGCAATTCATAAGGTTCAATAGCCAGAACTTTCTCTTTTGACATAGCAACCTCCCTAGTGATGCGGTATATATCTGTGAAACCGATTTTAGCTCAAGAGAGTAGTTAAAGCAATAGAATGAGTTGTAAGTACTATGAGAAAAACTGTGCCCCCTTTCCCCAAGGCTTGACTCTTAACTATCCTCAATAAAATAGGGAGCTGTGCAAGAGATTTGACTGTCTAGCTAAGAAGGAAAATGAGCAAATGATTAGATCAATGATTTTTAAAAATGACATTTTTCTTACTTGACAAAACTAAAAAGATCCGTTTTAATAAG
>CAYUNZ010000045.1:8582-17153 GCA_964446205.1 uncultured Desulfohalobiaceae bacterium
AACTTTTTATGAATTGTTATAATTTAATCAGGAATGAAGACTGATTTCTTCATTGTTTTTCTCCGGAGAAAATAATTTTTGTTGAATAGGTCTTTCATTATATGTTCTTTGGTTTTATGAGTAAAGTTTTATAAGTATGTTTAAAGTGTTATTATCTATTTTAAACCCTGAGGAGTTAAAGATGAGAAAAAGTTTTTTAATTAGTTGTGCAGTCTTTTTTTGTTTGGGATGCTTCCTTTTTTCCAGTCTCTCTTTTGCCGGTAAGCTGGATAAATGGAGGGCGGATTTTGATCCTTCTGGGGCTGAGTACAGATGTATAGTCTCCAATGTTTCCCATCCTGTCCTGAAAGGGACCTATGCTGGTTTTGCTTTAAGGGATGCTTTGTGGGAAAAGACAAACGGCAAGATCTATATTGATTACAAGCCATTTTCCATGCTTGGAGGCGAAGTTGAGGTCCTAAATCAGCTTCAAATGGGAGCTATTCAGGGCATGGGTGTTAGTTCTGTGGCCTCAACAAATTTGGGTCCCCGTTTCGGATTGGTCAATCTGCCTTTTTTGATCAACAATTATCAAGAGCTGGAAAAGTTTATTGGTAACAAAAAATTGTTTGATCACTTCCTTAATGCCATGGATCATCAAGGCATTACCGGGCTGGATATTACATATTATGGGAATTATGGCTGGGCCACGACTGTCCCTGTTAAAAATATGGAGGATGCCGATGAAGTCAAGTTCAGGATTGCTGAAGCAGCGGTAAATAAGCTCAGCTATAAAAAGTGGGGGCTTAATTACAATGTTATGCCTTGGCCTGATGTTCATGTGGCCTTGAAGCAAGGGGTTATTACCGGACTGGATCATACCCCGACTGTTTGTAATGTGACCCACAAGTTTGAAGTCTGTAAGAATTATACCTTGGTCAATTATGCTTCCGGCTTGTTTATCTGGATCTTCAACAAGGCCTGGTTGCAGAGCTTGCCTGATGATCTGCGAGAGACTTTTGTCAAGACGGTTCACGAGGTATCTTCTAAAATGCGTGCAGCGGGCAAAAAACAGGAACAGGATCAAATTGCTGCTGCCAAGGACAAAGAAGGTGTTGAATTCTGGGAGCTCCCGAAGAAGGACATGGTTTTTCTGAAGAAGAAAGCAGGCGAGGTTCATGATGCCTATGCCAAAGAGATAAATAAGCTTTATCCTGGTGATACATATCGACCGGATAATTATTTGAAGGAAGTCCAGGAATTTATGAATTTTAAATACTAAGATTATGAAAAAGCGGAGAGGAAGAAAGTCTTTTCTCTCCGCTTTTTTATGTAATTAGATTCCTTGTTTTTCTAAATCAATTCTTTAGTTGTAAGTTATACCGGCCCTAAAAGTCGATTCTTAGTTCCAAGTTTTTATAACTCATTGAATCTATTAAAATCTATGGTTAGATCCTGATAGGAACGTATAATTCTTTTGCGGCTCTAGCCGCTCTTTTTTTGTTATATGATATAACGGTAGAGTAATAGAGGTTGTTTGGAGGTTAAGTGTGAAAAAACTTGTTCATATCATTGATGTCATATTGAATTTTATCGAGAATTGGGTTCTTTTCCTTGCCGTTATCGTGGCTCTTGGTTCATTGTTTGCCAATGTAGTTCTGCGATACGGCTTTGATTATTCTCTGGGTTGGGCTGAGGAAATGGTCAGAGAAGTAATCATTGTGACAACATTTATTGGTGCTAGTGCAGGTATCAGGAGGCGGGCAATGATCAAAATCGATGCCCTGGCCCAGTTGGTGCCTGTGGTCAAGAAACCTCTGACAATGTTTAGCCATGGTGCGGCTCTGGCATTTGCCGTATTCATGTTTTATTATGGTTGGAAGATGACCGTCTTACAGGTTATGACCAATCAAAAGACGATTATCCTGCAGATCCCACTTGTCTATTTGTATGCTATCTTGCCGACTATGTCGGTATTTATGTTTATACGGACGTTGCAAATGATATATTATGATCTCTTAGAGTTTCGTAATCCTTCGACTACGATTGAAGAGCAGTCTTAGAACAATGTCAACTGCGATAAAAAGTTAAGGTGTACTGAAATATGGAAGCAAGTTATATTATTATCATGCTCATTCTTCTTGGCTGTATGGCCTCTATGGTCCCTGTCTTTATGTGTCTGTTTTTTACCACAGTCCTGGCCTTTGTCTTATTCACAAATTTGCCCTTGATGTTGTTGGCACAGAGTTTTTTTCGCAGTATGGATAACTTTGCTCTAGTTGTTGTCCTTTACTTCATATTGTGTGGCAATATCATGACCGCCGGGTCAATAGTCGACCGATTGATTAAAGTGGCCAATCTTCTTGTTAGTTGGTTGCCTGGTGGTTTGGCCATGGCCGGGGTTATCGGCTGTGGACTTTTCGGGGCTATCTCCGGTTCAACAGTGGCCACAGTGGTTGCCCTTGGTGGGTTCATGATCCCGGCACTAAAGGAAAATGGTTATAAAGAAAATTTTACCCTCGGCATTATGACCACCTCTCCTAACTTGGGCATTATTGTCCCCCCAAGTATCTCCATGATCTTGTATTCAATGATCAGCAATGTTTCCTTGGAAGGTCTTTTTCTGACAGGTTTTTTCCCGGCCTTTCTAATTATTTTCGGATTTTGTCTCTACAGTTATTTTATGTCCCGTAAAGACAAGAATATTGTCCGTTTGCCCCCACCTAGTGCCAAAGAGGCCTGGCAGATTTTTAAGGAGGGGATTTGGTCGATTATGTTGCCGATAATTATATTCGGCGGTATTTTCTCCGGGGTATTCACCGCCAATGAAGCGGCAGTGGTGGCCTGTGTCTATGCATTTTTTATTGAACTTGTTATTCACAAAGCAATTAACTTTAAAGATGTCAAAAACATATGTGTAAGTTCCGCTGTGACCTCGGCTTCACTTTTATTGATTGTTGCTGGTGCGATATGTTTTGGTAAGTATCTGACCTTGGAAGCTATCCCGGCCAAGATCGCTGATTTTATTCTGGCCGGTATTGATACCCCACTAATGTTTTTGATCCTGATCAATGGCTTTTTGATCTTTGTCGGCATGTTTATAGACGTGATTTCTGCTACCATGATTCTTGTCCCGGTCTTTTTGCCTATGCTAAGTACATTCGGTATTGATCCCATGCACTTTGGTTTGATCTTTACTGTTAATTTGGCTATTGCTTACTGTACTCCACCTATGGGGGTGAGTCTTTATATTGTTGGGGCTTTGGCCAAGAGAGACTTGGTCTTTGTCTCAAAAGCAGTCTTGCCTTTTTTGATCATACAGTACGCTGTCCTGGCTCTTGTTACCTACAAAGCAGATTGGGTCTTGTGGTTGCCTAAGATGTTTGGGTTTATGTAATTTTTTGATGATTGATTAAATTTTTTCGCAATAAAAAAAAGAGAGTATAAGTTCATGAGAAAGCATTGCCTGTGGATACCAATATTTTTTTGTATCTGGTTCATACCCCTGGTTGTACACTCTTCCTCTAATCAAGAAACTCTGACAAAAAAAGACATACAATCCCTACCACATGAAGAAATAGACAATAATGAATTGGATAGTTTGCAGTATGTTATAGAAATGCAGGAATTCTCTAAAGATATTTTTAACAGGTTCTACCAATTATGGAGATTGCCTCTGTTTGTCAATCTGTCCCATGACAGTCAACAATCTATCGATCAGTTGAATATTTTATTGAAAAAATATGATTTGTCCGTAAATTTAAAGAAAAAAGAAGGTCATTATTTTAATGATCATTTTAACAAGCTGTATAACAACTTTATAACTACAGGGAAATTATCGCTATTTGAATCCTTGCGAGTCTGTGCAACTATAGAGGATTTGAAGATTTTTGAAATGAATGTTCTAGAAAGTAAAGTGGATAACAGTGATATCAAGCTGTTGTACAAGCACTTTATCCAATATGCCAGAAAGAGTATCCAGAAGATTCACTCAAAATTAAGGTACTATGATAAAGATCTAGGCAGGAATATGTGGCTATGGTGATGGTTTTTGGAGTGATTTGATTGTAACTCAGAGATAAGATAAAAGAGGGCATTGACTATTTCAAGTCAATGCCCTCTTTTTATTCCTTGTAAATAGCTACCCTTTCTTTTATCTTTTGATGTAGAGTAGTCAAGGTTCTCTGTGTTCACTAGTCAAAGTGTCCTTCAGGAAAACCTTTATATTCCACAGAGACAATCTCATAATCTATTTTTCCACGTGGTGCATCGACCACAGCCTCATCGCCGGCTTCCTTACCCAGGAGAGCTTGGGCCAATGGTGAATGAACAGATATACTCCCCTTTTTATAATCTGCTTCATCCGGTCCCAGAAGGGTGAAGCGTTTCCTCGTATCTGTATCAATAGCCGCTACCTCCACTGTAGCCCCAAAGGCTATCTTTTCTCCTTCCATGCTATATATATCGACTACGTTGCAATTGGGTAGGCGGGATTCAATATGGCTGATGCGAGCTTCAAGCATTCCTTGACGTTCGCGGGCGGCATCATATCCGGCATTCTCTCGTAGATCACCTTCTTCCCGGGCTTCTTTAATGGCCTGGATAACCTCTGGACGTTCATTTTTGAGCTGATCTAGTTCTTTCTTGAGCTTGTTGAATCCTTCAACTGAAATAGGTATGTTCTCCATAAATTCCTCCTGGATTGAGATGGATGCAGTTTTTGATCAGAATATTTGCCTGCTAATATTTCCGGGGGGCATCACTATCAGGCCAAGGATGGGAGTTTGGGTCTAGAATAAAAAAGAGTCCGTATATGGCATGGAGCTTTCTGTCAAGTCTTTAGTACCTTATCGGTTATTCTCTGTCATAAAAAACAAGAAAATTTTTAACCGCCCGCCTGCTCGCTGACTCGCTAAAGCCGCCAAAAATGTAAAGGAAGAATGCTTCCGTCTTTACTTGGCGAACTCTACCGTCTTGAGCGAAACGGGCTGTTCAATATGCTTTTATTCTGCATTGGGTTGTGGGCTTAACCAGCTTTAGAGGTTTTAGGGTTGTTTTTTTGGATCAGGGCAACAAGTTCTCATTGCCCTGACAGACTTGGTAGAAGAAAACATTTCTTTGGTCGGCTTACTGGGGCACCATAGGCACTCTAAACAAAAAAGACTGTATCTCCTGCCTCAACAAGTATAAATAACTATTGCGATTTATATACTTACTCCAAAATTGGACTAAAATTAAGTATTTTGATAAAATCTCTAACTTGTTCCCATCCGGAAATTAAAAATTTCCTGATGGGTGATAAACCAAATTTTAAACCAAGATAATGAGGTTTTTTTTATATGAAGAAAAAGAAATCAAAAAGACAGAGAGTACATAATAAGCTAAAGAAAGAGGTGAAACGCAAAAAACAAATGAATGAATCTAGAGTAAAAAAGGACTTGCCCAGTTCCGGTGAAATAGATGAAGAGGAACAACAACTCCTTTTAGATTCTTTACCCCTTTTCCAAGGCCTAGGAGAGTCCCAATCTCCTTTGACGCTTTTTAACTCGTCACCAGAGACAATGAGAGAGATTTTGAGCGCAGTTATTGACAGTTATGACTTGGTTGATGAACCTGAATTTGAAGATATCTCAATTGCATTTGAGACTGTTGAAGAGACCCTGCAAGAAGTTGTTCAAGATTTGGGTCTAGACGACGAGGAAACAGAAGACCTTGATGATGAAGGGAAAATTGACTTGCATGAACAGCTGATCACCGAGAGTACCAAAAGGCTTTTGACCGAGGAATTATTAGAAAAAATCAAGGAGGCTGTGAGATCTCTTCGCCTTCGCTACAAAGCTAGTGGTCACGCAACGAATGTGCCTAAGACATCACTTATACAGTTCATGCTTGGAAAAAAGGAGTTTCCGGAAGTGATTCCACTAATAGGATTGATTCAGGGGGTGATTTTAAAAAATTTCTGGGCTCCTTGTGCAATTATGAATAGTTTCCAAGAGGTTCAAAAAAGATTTAACTTTGATTTAGATAAGTTAGGACAGGCCGTTATTAACGGCAAAATAGATTTTAATGAGATAGGGCAGGAGATGATCAATATCCCTGGAATGAAGCGTTATATACAAGAACAAAATGAAGAAGCCTTTAGACAAGGTATTTTGTCCTTGTATAATTATGAAATTAACCTTAGAATATTTACAGACGAGGAGCTTTCTGAAGCAAGGTCTATAATTATCGAGACTCTTCGTGAATCTGACTTTGAAGAAGCAGATAAAGAAGGAGACTCCGATCAGACTATTGATCAGATTGTCATAGATCAGATAAGAGATTTTGTTAATAGGTTCATGATTCAGGAACGAATAGAGGATGTTTTAGTAAAAATTTGTGCCAAGATCAAAGAGGAGGATACAGAGTCTTCCATGCTTCCATTTTTGTTGTATATCAAAGCTATTTTGGAGAAGGATCCGCTAGGAGAAAAAACCCTTCTGATATTGACTTCGGCCCTTGCGGGTGAGATTCAGGCCCAAGAGGAATGAGTGAATAATCATTTCAACAAAAATTATTTAAAATGATTTAAGGGAATATAGATATATGGCCCATAAAATTTTGTTAATAGATGATTCTTCTATCTCTAGGAAGATGTTTAAAAGAGAATTGGCCAATGAAGGGTATGAGATTTTGGAAGCATCCTCTGGTGCATCTGGTATAGAAATATACAAAAATGAGAGCATTGATTTGGTTTTTTTGGACTTGACCATGCCAGAAATGGATGGTTTTCAAGCCCTGGAAATACTAAAAAACATCGATCCACAAGTCAAAGTCATTATCTTGAGTGCTGATGTACAGACAACATCTCGCGAAAAGGCTTTTGAATTAGGTGCTGTTGATTTTGTAAACAAACCAATCAATAATGAGAATTTAAAGTGTGTTTTGGAAAGAGAGCTGTCATGCTAGAGATAACTACAGAACGTGCAGAAGCAATTCAGGAACTGATAAATATTGGTTTTGGCAGGGCTGTCTCTTCGTTAGCCCAAGTTATTAAGACCAGACTAGAATTAAGTGTCCCCTATGTTAGTATGATTGACCCGGAAGAAATAATCGATTTTTTGATCATTGATTTCAATGAGGAAAGCAATGTCAATTTGATACAACAATCTTTTTATGGAAACTTTTTAGGCGAGGCTGTGTTGATACTGCCACTCAAATCAAGCCAAACCCTAGTAAGAATGTTCTGTCAAGACCTTGGATATCACCCTGGTTTAGCAATGGATAAAATGGAACAAGAATCTATGTTAGAAATTGGCAATATGGTCATTGGAGCTAGTTTAGGACAGTTTGCTGAAATTTTAAATACCAGGGTTTCTTTCAAGCCTCCGCAAATTATGGTTGAGGATCTAAATTCAGAAAGATTTCATAGTCGAGTCTCGGAAAGAAAAGAATCTGCTCTTATGATTAGAACAAGCTTTCAAATGACCAATAAGGATGTTTTCGGATATATGTTTTTTTTCTTGTCTTCTAAGTGTCAGGAATGGCTCTTTCAGGAAATAGATAATTTTCTTAATACATTGGAATAATTATCTCTAGTTATCTAGGATAAGCAAACTTTGATGATTGTATAATTCATGGATGAAAAAAAAGAACAAGAATACACGTTGGACTTTCGAAGCATAGCTGATTTGTTGAATCAGGGCTTGATTCTTATCAATAAGGATATGGATATTGAATTTTGGAACTCTTGGATGGAGGAACATAGTCGAATAGATAGGAAAGAGGCTATAGGTAAACAACTTGATGACATATTCCCTGATTTAAAGTTAAAGGGCTTTTTCTGGAAGGTTGATAACGTCTTTACATTAGGGAACTTCTCTTTTTTTTCTCAACGTATGCATCAGTATGTCTTCCCTTTGAAGTCTGAGAAATATATTGATAAAAGCTTTGAATACATGCAACAAAGCGTGAGCTTAGCCCCAATTCAGGATACACAAGGCAATATAACCCAAGTACTTATTTCAGTTGTCGATGAGACTGATTCAGCTATCTATCGGAATCGTTTAGAAAAAACTATGCAAGCCCTGGAAGACGCAAATCGTATAGATCACTTGACTCAAGTCAATAACCGACGTTTTTTGATGGAGTGTTTGGGTGAAGAGATTTCATTTCATCATAGGACTGGTTCCAATTTTACTCTTATAATTCTGGACATAGATCACTTTAAAAGGATTAATGATACATACGGACATCTATGTGGGGATCAAGTGCTTATTGATCTGACAAGCTCCTTAAAAAAATTACTTCGGCCCTATGACAAGATCGGTCGTTACGGAGGTGAAGAATTCTGTCTGCTACTGCCCAATACAAACCTTTCTACTGGACTAGCAATTGCTGAAAGACTCCGTGTTCAAATAGGCAATAGACATTTTTCATGTGCCAACTCGGAAAATTCCTTTAGGATAACTATTAGCCTTGGACTAACCTCTACTGAAACTTTTGATAATCCAACAACAGATCAGATACTACAAAAAGCAGATGAGGCCTTATATCTGGCCAAAAATGCCGGGCGAAATAAGGTTCAGTGTGTTTCTGAGTAGTCAAGTCTGG
>CAYUNZ010000046.1:0-16885 GCA_964446205.1 uncultured Desulfohalobiaceae bacterium
TGTAAATTTGGCGGAGAGGGTGGGATTCGAACCCACGTGGCGGGATCACCGCCTACCCGATTTCGAGTCGGGCCCGTTGTGACCTGGCTTCGGTACCTCTCCGTTTTTTTTCCTTCTCAAAGCAAAAAATGCCTGAAGTAGATTACGACTTTGGTCTGCAAGAATCCCCTCAACCATCCAGAAATGATGATTTAGCCAGTCAAGATCCTCAGACACGCTGATTCGAGAACAAACAGAACCATATTTGGGGTCTCGAAGACTGAAGACTAAGCCTTGAAGCCGAGCCTGGATTATTGCTCCCAGACACATTATACAGGGTTCAAGGGTTGAGACAAGTATCTTCCCGTTTAAACGATAGTTCTTTTGTTTGCTTCCAGCATTCCTGATAGCAACTATCTCTGCATGAGCTGTCGGGTCATTGGTATCCACTGGGCAGTTATGACCTGAGCTTATAATCTGTCCTTCTTGGTCTATAATTAGAGCTCCAACCGGGACTTCCTCCTTTTCAAAGGCCTTTTTTGCTTCTGCCAGAGCCTTGGCCATAATTTGTTCCCAAAAAAACAAATCTAACTTTTTATTATAGTTATCCTTAGAGTCAGAGTCAAGATATAAAGATTTCAAACTAATACTCTCTTTTCAGGTACTGAACAGCATTTAAAAATAAAGCAATCCCCATTGTCGATTTCTGTCCCCGTGTCCAGCTAGGATGATTGGTAGGGTGGTTGTAGGCTTCAGGATGAGGCATAAGTCCGAAAATATGCCCTGAAGGATCAGTTAGTCCTGCAATGCCAAGAGGTGATCCGTTTGGGTTGAATGGATATTTTGTGGTAATTTTCCCTTTAGTATCAGTATAAAATAAAGGAATCAGGTTTTGTTCTTCCAGGTCTGAATATATATGATTATTCTGGACAGTAACTTTACCTTCCCCGTGACGTACAGGTAGATACATGTTTTTGATATTGCGGGTAAAGACACAAGAAGATTGCGGGTTGGTCTTGAGATAAACCCATCGGTCTTCAAATCTTGCCGAATTGTTGTGACTCAAACTGACCTGTTGTTGCCCATAGTTATTGGACAGAGCAGGTAACAGCCCAAGCTTGACAAGAAGTTGAAAACCATTACAGATCCCCAAGATTAGTCCCCCTTGCTTATGAATATGGCCTATCTTATCAATAAGGGAAGAGCCTGATTTTGTCTTCATGTACCTAAAACGAGAAGCTGCTGCCTGAGCGGCCCCAAGGTGATCTCCATCCAAGAATCCACCGGGGAAAATAAGAAAATTAAAGTCCTCGATCAGGATTTTTTCCTGAATCAATTGACTAAAATGGGCAATACATACCTTGTCACTACCTGCAATTTCAGATACATAAGCGGTTTCGTTCTCACAGTTTGTTCCGTAACCAGAGACAACCAACGCTCTTGCTTGGGCCATATCTGAGCTCCCTTTAGATTGACAAGAAATATCTTTCATGGTTAAAGAAGATAACGATCAAGACACGAGTAAGCATAAATGGACTCCTGCTAATCGTCAACTGAACCCTTATGAAAATTACTAATTCAAGTCTGTTTTCTGATTCAGGATTAAGCTATGATAAATTGTATCGTTGTCAGCAATCAGTAACGAGGTAACTGTTTAGCCGTTGGCAACTAATTGAAAAAGGGACTAAACTAATACATAACAACAAATAAACCCATTTTTATTGAGCTATGAAAACCAAATTCATTTTTGTTACAGGTGGTGTGCTGTCCTCTTTGGGCAAAGGTCTTACAGCAGCCTCTATTGGGGCATTGCTCGAATGTAGGGGATTGAAAGTAACAATTCAAAAATTGGACCCTTATATCAATGTTGACCCCGGAACTATGAATCCTTTCCAGCACGGCGAGGTCTATGTCACTCATGATGGGGCTGAGACAGATCTGGATCTGGGGCATTATGAGAGATATCTTGGTGTTCCAATGTCGCAGTACAACAATACAACCTCAGGTAGTGTTTATTATTCGGTTATTTCCAAGGAAAGAAAAGGAGATTATCTGGGGGGAACGGTGCAAGTCATTCCTCATATCACAGATGAAATCAAGAGAGTGGTGCGTAATGTAGTCAGAAATGAGGAGGATGTGGTTATTGTTGAAATCGGCGGGACAGTTGGGGATATTGAAGGACTCCCTTTCTTGGAGGCCATTCGCCAACTCCGTTCTGACTTGGGTAAAGAGAATGTCCTTTATATCCATCTAACCCTTGTCCCCTATATCCGGGTTGCTGGAGAACTAAAGACCAAGCCTACACAGCACAGTGTCAAAGAGCTTCGAAGCATTGGTATCCAACCGGATATAATTGTCTGTCGTTCCGAAGTCGACTTGAGTGAGGATATCAAATCCAAGATAGCTTTGTTTTGTAATGTTGAGCCAGATGCTGTATTTTCAGCTGTGGATGTCAAGAATATTTATGAAGTGCCATTGGCTTTTTATCATGAAGGATTGGATCAAAAGATTGCTATAATGCTTCGTCTTCCAGCCAAAAATCCGGATCTTTGTCAATGGCAAGATCTTGTCTATAAGCTCAATAACCCCAAAGGCAAGGTTGTTATTGGAATCGTTGGTAAGTATGTCAATCTTCAAGAGGCTTACAAGAGTCTCCATGAAGCCCTTGTTCATGCAGGTATTGCCAACCAGCTGGATGTAAATTTGGTCTATATCAATGCAGAAGAACTCCATGAGGACAATTTATCACATTACCTGAGCCAATTGGATGGTATTCTTGTTCCAGGAGGTTTTGGCTATCGTGGAGTTGAGGGAAAGATTTTGGCCTGTGGCTTTGCCAGAAAACAAGGGATACCGTTTCTAGGTATCTGTCTGGGAATGCAATGTGCGGTGATTGAATTTGCTAGAAACGTGCTTCAATTACAAAAGGCCCATTCCAGTGAATTTGACCCTACTACCCCGGATCCAATCATCTATTTAATGACAGAATGGTATGATTTCCGCAATCAATGTATTCAAAGGAGAAACGTCAATTCTGATAAGGGAGGAACTATGCGTCTGGGGTCATATCCCTGTGTTCTGGAAAATGATACCCAAGCCAGGTCTGCATATGCCAAGACCAAAGTTGAGGAACGCCACAGACATCGCTTTGAGTTCAACACCGAGTATGCTGAACAGTATCAAAAAAATGGTATGATTATAAGTGGACATTCTCCAGACAATACCCTTGTTGAGATAGTTGAACTTGTGGACCATCCATGGTTTGTGGCCTGTCAGTTTCACCCTGAATTTCAATCCAATCCAATGTCTGCCCATCCTCTTTTTAGAGAATTTATGCATGCAGCCTTTGTCAATCATTCCTGAACAATTTTTTTATCAGCTTGTCTTCCGAATAAAATCAGACTAAACATCTTTTGTTTAGAGGCCCACAATGCAAAATCTTTATCAGTCTAGCTCTAGTCAACTTTTTTTGATCGCTGGACCATGCGTTTTGGAAAGCCTGGAGCTTGGTTTGAGTATTGGTCGATTATTGGCCGAGTTGCAGGATGAACTGCAGATTAAAGTCGTCTTCAAAAGTTCATTTGATAAGGCCAACCGGTCATCAATTAATAGCTTTCGTGGACCAGGACTGGAACAAGGTCTAAAATGGCTTGCCAAGATCAGGAAAGAAACAGGTCTACCGGTTACCACTGATATACATGAACCCAAACAAGCGGAAATTTCGGCTGAAGTTGTTGATGTCCTGCAAATTCCTGCCTTTTTGTCAAGACAGACAGATCTTCTTGTGGCTGCTGCCAAGACCGAACGGATTGTCAATGTCAAAAAAGGACAGTTCCTGTCTCCCTGGGATATGGAAAATGTAGTGGAAAAATTGAAACAATCCGGTGGCTCATATATTTGGCTGACAGAACGTGGTACTTGTCTAGGTTACAATAATCTTGTTGTTGATTTCAGATCAATACCTATAATGCAAACATTTGGCTATCCGGTTGTCTTTGACGCCACTCATTCGGTTCAGATCCCTGGAGGGCAAGGAAGCGTATCAGGCGGAGAAAGGCAATATGTTTCCCTTCTGGCTAGAGCCGCTGTGGTCTGTGGTTGTCAAGGGATCTTTATGGAAGTACATCCTGAACCTGAGAAAGCTTTATGTGATGGTCCCAACATGTGGCCGACAAGTGTACTGAAACCTATTATCAACGAATTAAAAATGTTGGAGAAAACTCTCAATGGATCCAAGGCTTCGAGCTCAGTCAATCAGAATGCTGGTCTTTGATGTGGATGGTGTCTTGACCGACGGAGGACTTTACTTTGAATCTTCAGGAAATGTTATCAAGCGCTTTGACGTTCAGGATGGTTTAGGGATAAAACTGGCTCAGAAAGCGAATTTGGGACTTGCAGTGATCACAGGACTTAGATCTGAAGCTGTACGAAGTCGGGTTCTTGATTTAGGCATTAGGGAGTATTATGAGGGCTGCAAGGACAAGGTTGGTGTCTTTAAGAGCCTTGCCTATCGTTATGAGTTTCTTTTCTCTCAGATTGCTTATTTAGGTGATGATTGGGTGGATGGACCTCCTTTGGCCAAGGCAGGTTTAGCTATGGCTGTAAGCAATGCCCAACCGGAAATAAAGGAAATGGTAGAATGGGTTTCCCAGTCTGTAGGAGGACATGGCGCTGTTAGAGAAGCTATTTCTTTTATTCTTCGAGCTCAAGGTAAGTTGGATTCTTTGTGGCAACAATGGAGAGACTAACATGGAGACCGATCCTGATAGTTTTTAGCTTCTTGCTTATGATCGGTCTTGGGATCACCCTCTGGAATACAAGAGATTTCTCTGATAAATCTTTGTCTGATTCCGGTCTGCCTATTAGCATGGCTTTAGAGGACATTGAGCTGTTGCACGGCAAAAATGGTCGTCAAGAATGGCAACTCTATGCCCAAGAGAGTTATTACTATAAAGAATTTGAAACCATAGAGTTTGTTGAGCCTCGATTTATCTATTCTTTACCAAACAAGAGAGAACAATTGAAAGTTCTTGCACCGCATGGTGAATTTATACAAAAAAAAGGAGAAATCCGTTTATGGCCTCAAGTATCAGCCTATTACAATCAGACCGAGTTTGAAGCTCGGGGTATGGAGTTCAAGCTTGATCAGAAGTTATTTCGATTTGTTGGCAAAGTTTCTCTAAAGCAATCAGAGTTAGAGGTTCAGAGTCAGAGTGGATTTTTTGATATCAACAAAAACTTAATAGTATTCAAAGAAAACGTGGAGGTCACTATTAATGCGCCCTTATTTGGACAGTCAACCAACATGGAATAGTATTTATCTATGGCCTTTTTTTTCTTTATTGTTTGTCTTTGCAGTACTTATATTGACCCTTTCAGCTTCAGATATCTATGCTCAGAATGTTTTGGGGAATAAAGGACAAAAAACCGGCAATGCAACCAAAATTACTGCCCAGAAAATGAGATACCAGAAAGGAAAAAATTTGGTCACTTTTTTGGGCGATGTTCATGTTGATCGGGAAAATTTTGAATTGTGGTCTGAAGAACTGACTATATATCTGAGCAAAGAGATGAAATCAGCATCAAAAAAAGACAGCTCCATTAAGGGAGCCACAGGAGCTGGTCAGTTTGACAAAATTGTCGCTCAGGATAACGTTCGGTTGAAGAAGGGAGAATATGAAGCTACTAGTTCAAAAGCCACTTATGAAAAAAATAAAGAGGTTATCGTCCTAGAGGGGGATGTCCTGATAAAGGAAAATAAGAATAGGATCAAAGGGGATAAGGTCAATTTTTATTTGAACGAGAATAGGAGTGAGGTTTTGAGTAGTCCAAAAAGACAGGTTGAAGCCGTCTTTTATTCCAATTCTCAGAATGAGCAAGAGTGATGTCGGTACTGAAGGCTGAAGGGCTCTATAAAAATTACGGTCAGAAACAAATTGTTAAAGATGTTTCAATCTCTTTGGAGCAAGGAGAGGTTGTTGGTCTTTTAGGCCCGAATGGTGCCGGAAAAACAACCACCTTTTATATGCTTGTCGGCATTTCTAAACCTAATCAGGGCGATATTTATGTTGATAAAAAAAAGATTACTAAATGGCCTTTACATCTTAGAGCCCGCTTTGGTCTTTCTTATCTGCCCCAGGAGAGTTCTGTCTTTAAAAAATTAACGGTACGACAGAACCTGGAGATTATTTTAGAGTACAGCAATCTTAGCCTTCAAGAACAAAAACAAAAAAGAGATATGCTCCTGTCCGAGCTTGGTATTGACCAATTGGCCTCACAAAAGGCGGTACAACTCTCGGGTGGAGAGAGGAGAAGACTAGAGATTGCTCGAGCTTTAATCCTAGAACCCAAATTTATCTTATTGGATGAACCTTTTGCTGGTATTGACCCTTTGGCCGTCGATGACATCCAAAAAATTATCAATGATCTCAAAGAAAGAAAGATCGGGGTACTGATAACAGATCACAATGTTCGGGAGACAATGTATATTTGTAACCAGGTCTATCTTGTCTATGAAGGACAGATCATTCTGGACGGTTGCCCGGAAGAAATAGCCTCTGATGAAAAAGCACGGCAAGTATATTTGGGTGAGCGATTCCGTTTGTGAGCAAATATGTGTTTGCATTAGTGGAGGATCTGTGGCAAAATTATTGCTGTAGAAAATTGTTGACCTGTGACTGCTAAAGCTGTTCAAGTCTGTTTTTCACTAGTGCAGTATGACCCAGATATAGTTTTGAGCTTGGAGTAAGCAAAGGGGAGTACAGGACCCGTATAGATAAACTATAAGACTTTTCTAATACCTTTCAATATGTATCAATATTTATGAGTATACAACTACGTCAGAATTTGAAACTCAGCCAGCAGCTGGTCATGACCCCTCAGCTGCAGCAGGCTATAAAACTTCTACAACTATCTCGCCTAGAGCTTGTTCAGACAGTACAAGAAGCCTTGATGGAGAATCCGATATTAGAAGAACGGCAAGATCAAGTCGACAACCAAGAAGAGCAGGAGCCACAAACAGAAAAGAAAGAGCAGTTTCAAGAAGTTAATATTAATGAGAATAGTTTGTTACGCAATGCTGAATGGGATGATTATATCGGTAATTTTTCCAGCAGTTCAAGGCAGGCTGGGGAAAGAGAGATACCTGAGGAAACCAACTCCTTAGAATCCATGTATGCGGCCAAACCCTCTCTTGAAAGTCATCTTTCCTGGCAACTTCATCTCTCAGCTCTTTCCAATCATCAAAAGGAGATTGGCCAGATCATTATTGGTAATCTGGATTCTGACGGTTATTTGCCTCTTTCGGCTCAAGAGTTGTCAGAGACATATGGTTATGACATTCAAGACCTTGAAGAGGTTGTCAGGCATATTCAGTTCTTTGATCCTGTTGGTATTTCCAGTCGAGATTTTCGTGAATGCCTCAAAGTACAGCTAGAGTTTTTAGGTGAAGAAGATGACATTCTCTATCAACTTATTGAAAAACATCTCCCTGATATTGAGAATTGTTATTTTCAGAAAATACTTGAAAAGTACAATATTTCAAGAGAATATCTTGATGAGTACATTGGAGTTATCAAAAATCTGGATCCAAGGCCGGGCGCTAGTCTGAATAGTGGAGAGACCTTTTATGTCAGTCCTGATGCTTATATATACAAGTATGATGGTGAGTTTATTATCATACTCAATGATGATGGATTCCCGGACATCCAAATCAATCCCTTTTATCTAGAGGCCTTGAATGAAAAAAAGAGTCAGTACAAGCATTTTGTCAAGGAAAAGACTAGAGAGGCTATGTGGTTGATCAAAAGCCTGCAACAAAGACAAAGAACTCTGTATAAGACCTTGGAAAGTATAGTTAATTATCAACGAGATTTTTTTGAAAAGGGGGTGTCCTATCTCAGACCACTTGTCCTTAAAGATGTCGCAGAAGATATTGAAGTTCATGAATCAACAGTCAGTCGGATCACTACCAACAAATACATCTCTACCCCATTCGGCATATTTGAGTTAAAATTTTTTTTCAATAGCGGCTTGGGAATAGACGGTGGCGGGCAGGTGGCCTCAGAAACTGTCAAGACAGCAATCAAGAGGCTTATTGCAGAAGAAGATCCTCAAAACCCTTTGAGTGATAAGAGATTGACTGAAATCCTGCATGAACAACTACAAGTAAATATTGCCAGAAGGACTATAGCCAAATATAGGGAGGCACTAAATATTCAGTCTTCAACCAAAAGAAAAAAGATGGAACGATAATCTGTTGCTTGAGGAGGATAGTCGCATATGTATATAAATTTTAATTTCAAGAATTTCGAGCCTTCAGAACATCTTAAGGACTATGCCAATAACCGGTTTCAAAAGTTAGATAAATATCTCAAAAATTCCAACAGTGCTCAGTTACAGGTTATACTTGCAGTGGAAAAATTCCGACAGATTGCTGAAGCCAATCTTTCTTCCGACGAATTCTATCTGTCGGCCCAAGAAGAAACTGAAGACATGTACGCTACTATAGATGCTGTTTTGGATAAACTAGAAGTCCAAGTCAAAAAGATGCGTGATAAACAAAAAGACAAACGTAAGAAAAAAGCAGCCAAGTCATCTGCTCAGGATACTGGTCCTATCCCCCAAAATGAATTCACTGATTTTGAAGAGGACAACATAGTCAAGACAGATAGGTATGAACCCAAACCAATCCCTGTAGAAGATGCGATTATTAGGCTTCAACAATCAGAATACGGCTTTCTTGTTTTTTTTAATGACGAAACCAACAGAGTCAATGTTGTTTATAGGCGCAAAAATGGTGATTATGGTTTGATCGATCCGAGGATGTAATCTTATGCAACTAGCCGACTATTTAGATCCGCAGTTTGTTATACCGGAACTGCAATCTACTAATAAACAGGATGTCTTATATGAGCTCCTTGTTCCTTTGAGTGGAAGTCTTTCAAACTTTAATTTGGATAAGGCCCACAAGATTTTGTTAGAACGCGAGAGACTGGGGAGTACCGGGATTGGGGATGGAGTAGCCGTACCTCATGGAAAAATGGAAGAGTTGGAGAAGATAATACTGATTGTAGGCCGTAGTGTTCAAGGTGTAGATTTTGAGGCCATAGACAAAAAGCCATGTCATATATTTTTTCTGGTCTTTGCCCCTGAAGATGTTGCTGGTTTACATTTACGTATACTAGCCCATATATCTAGGCTATTAAAAGATCAAGAATTCCGCAATAACTTTATGGAAACAAATGGACATGAAGGGTTATGGAACTTACTAAAGTTGGTTTAAATTATTCTAGAGCAGGGAACTTGAACCAAGAAAAAGATAAGAATTCGAAGCAAGTCGAGATAGCTCATTTAATTATGATATTGGATTTAGGTAACTGGTAGTTATTTGCTAACAACAAACTTGGATAATGATAGATGGGCGATCACTTACAAAATGGATATTTCCCTTTTTTTATTTTGACTGGACTGTCTGGTTCAGGCAAGAGCACGGCTTTGGATGTTTTTGAAGATCTTGGTTTTTTCTGTGTCGATGGGTTGCCAGCTAGTATGGTCACTAGGCTGGTTAACTTTTTTAAATCGGAAAATCCTCGTAATTATCGTGGTCTAGCCTTAGGAATAGATATTCGCCAATTTGATTTTCTACAAGACTGGCATCAAACTCAGAGGGGTCTTATTCAAGAAGGACTCTTTCCCCAGATCATTTTTTTGGAGGCCAATTTTGAGGCCTTGATTCGTCGATATGCCACAACTAGAAGACCCCATCCTTTGGAATCTCAGAATTTAGGCCTTGAACAAGCCTTAGAGGTGGAAAGAGACCGTTTGATGACCCTTAGAGATGAGGCCGAGTTCATTGTTGACACCTCAGACTTTTCTATTCATGATCTTCGTCGCCACTTGCAAGACAAATTGTTTTTTTTGAATAAGACTCTGCAAGGACTTAGAATACATATTTTGTCCTTTGGCTATAAATATGGTGTACCTGGTGAAGCTGATCTGGTTTTTGATCTTCGTTTTTTGCCCAACCCCTTTTTTGATCCCGATCTGCAACAGAAGACAGGGCAAGACAGTGAGGTTATTGATTATATCCTGGGAAAAGAACCTGGTTTATCTTTTCAGCAGAAACTGATCGATTTCCTTTTATATACTCTCCCACTCTACGCCCAGGAAGGCAGATACCGATTAACCATTACCTT
Organism: uncultured Desulfohalobiaceae bacterium; assembly: GCA_964446205.1. Classification (GTDB taxonomy): domain Bacteria; phylum Desulfobacterota; class Desulfovibrionia; order Desulfovibrionales; family Desulfothermaceae; genus CAYUNZ01. Next base: position 10,176 of record CAYUNZ010000046.1, read on the forward strand.
TGGCTGTACCGGAGGCAGACATAGATCCGTATCTGTAGCTGAGAAAGTTTTCAAGTTGTTGCAAGACAAATATTATCAAGTCACCCTTGAACATAGGCACCTTGAGTTGGGCTAAATGAAAAGAATGTTGACCATGAAAGAATGTGGACCGTGAACCGTTGACCGTTGACCGAAGAAATAAGAATAAAGACATCATTTCTTAAATGTTTTATCTTGCAGTTCACTGTCCACGGTAAACGGTCAACGTCTTCTTTACATGCTTGGTTGTACCTGGAAAGGCATGATGGGTAACATGAAAAGCAAATAGTTTAGAGATTCAGTCTATTGGCTATAGGCTATTTGCTATAAGCTTTTTCATGCTTTCTTATAAAGACAATAGATTATAGTTTTGGAGAAACAATGGTTGGTGTGGTTCTGATTACCCATTTGGATTTTGGAGAGAAACTCTTGCAGGCAGCAGAAGGAATTATGGGTGCCCAAGAAGGGTGTTGCTCTATATCAGTTGATATAGCCAATGAGATTGAACTGATCAACACTAAGATTCAACAAGCTGTAGAAGAGGTAGACTTTGGGGATGGAGTAATCCTTTTAACGGATATGTTTGGAGGGACTCCGAGCAATATGAGTCTGGCCCTTTTGAATACAGGTAACTTTGAAGTAATCACCGGGGTCAATTTACCCATGTTACTTAAGATACTTGGCTCTAGGGAAATGCCTTTAGATGAATTGGCCCTTGAAGCCAAATCAGCTGGAAGACAGGGCATTGTAGTCGCCGGGGAAGTATTAAAGCGAAAGATAGCTAATGGATAAGAAAAAACTTTGGATAAGAATTGACAATCGTCTTGTTCATGGCCAGGTTATTGAGACTTGGTTGCCTTATTCAAAGGCAAATATCCTGATTGTGGTCAATGATGATTTAGCTCAAGACAATTTACGTCAGGAAATTATTGGCTTGGCTGTGCCCCAGAATATTTCACTCAAGTTTTATCCAATTAATCAGGTCCTTGACTCCATCCATTCAACCAAAGATGAGACCAATTGCAAGGAAGTTTTTATGCTTTTTGCATCTTGTATGGATGCCAAAAGGGCCTTTGAGTTTGGTTTAAATTTTGATTTTTTAAATATTGGCAATATTCATTATGCTCCGGGGAAAAAACAGGTTTGTGACCACATTGCCTTGAGCAAGGAAGATATTCACTGCATCAAGTTTTTTGAGAAAAAGGGGATTAAGCTTGATTTTCGTTGCATCCCTAATAAAGAGGTTCAAATAAAGAGTTTCAGATGAGGTCTACTTGCTATCTTGATATCTTTATAGTTGCTTTATTTGAGTTAAGTCTTTTCTTACCTACAAGCTGAGAAGATTATGATTGATTTTTTGCCCTTAAGTTTTCTCCTGCCTTGGAGTTTTTTTTTGGCCTCCTTTCTTTGACTCGTTTCGGCTTTAATATTGGACTACTTGATCGGCCGGTTACATTTGGTTTGATTGGTGCCTTAATAACCGGAAACATTGAGCTCAGCATAGGGATTGGAATCTTTTTTGAATTGGTTTGGCTGGATTTCTTTCCAGCAGGTACTTTTATACCTCCACACAATATTCTGCCACCATTTTTGACCCTAGCCCTGGCCAATCTTTTTGACATCACTTATCCTGGAAACTTGATCCCTCTATTGCTTTTGACTTTTCCAACAGCTTGGTTAGGAACAAGGATGGAAAATTGGCAAAGGAAGCTCCAGGATCTGAACTACAATAAGCTATACTATTGGGCGGATCAGGAACCCAGTTCTTTCAAGCCTGAAGCTTTGGTTGTACGAAGCCTTATTCAATTGGTTATACTTAATATTATACTTTATCTTGTTTGTTTTACAATAATTTTTGTAATCATAGAATATACTTACCCTTTTTGGTCCGATATCTTTGAAGGTTTTAAATGGCCTTATCTCTGGCTTGTTGCCCTGGTCGGAGGCATTCTTTCACTCAGGATACCCAGAGCCTATGAGGTCCTTGTTTTCTGTTTGGGTATCGTCTTCTTGACTTCTCTTTTTATTTGAGATCTCAACGGGCCATTACGATGTTTTTGCTAATGTTCGAGACGTTTCTAGATATCTGATGCAGTAAACTACAAAAAAAAACATAATCCTATTGATCTAAAAGATCTTTTTGCCGCTTCCTCCCAAATAACTTGAATGGGGATTGACCCCTTGGCAGGAGAAAAATATTGTGCTATTTATCACAAAGTTTTTGGCAAAAGGATACATAATTATGACAATAATTAACCAGGAGGTCGGGTATGACAGCCTATGTCGTCGGACACAAAAGTCCAGATACTGATTCTGTTTGTGGAGCCATTGCTTTGGCTGATCTAAAGAGCAAGCTTGGAGTGGAATGTAGACCCGGAATTCAAGGTAAAGTCAATGATGAGAGCCAGTTTGTATTGGATAAGTTTGGAGTTACCCCCCCAGAACTAATTACTGATGCTACCGACAAAAAGATATTTCTAGTCGACCATTCCGACCTGTCGCAAACCTTGGACAATTTGGACAAGGGAGAGCTTTTGGGCATTGTTGACCATCACAAGGTTGGTGATGTGACTACTCCGAATCCGGTAGAGGTATGGACCTGGCCGGTAGGATGTTCCTGTACTGTCCTTAAAAGTATGTATGAATTCTATGGAGTGGAAATTCCGAAGAATATCGCTGGGATTATGACCTGTGCCATTTTGAGTGATACAGTTATATTTAAGTCTGCTACCTGCACTGAAGCCGACAAAAAGGCAGCTGAATCTTTGGCCAAAATTGCCGGTATAGGTGATCTAAGCTCTCTTGGGATGGAAATGTTCAAGGTCAAATCAGCTATAGAAGGTACCCCTATCAGGGACTTGGTCATGCGAGATTATAAGGACTTTGACATGAATGGTAATAAGGTCGGCATCGGCCAGCTGGAAGTAGTTGATCTTTCCTTGCTTGATTCTGTCAAAGAGGATTTAGCCAAGGATATTCAACAATTGAAGAGTGAAGGCAGCTATCATAGTGTCTTTTTGCTCCTTACAGATATCATGAAAGAGGGTTCGGAGATGCTGCTTGTTTCTGACAATCCTGCAGTGGTTGAGAAGGGGTTTGGTAAACAAGCCCAAGGAGATCGAGTCTGGCTAGATGGTGTTATGAGTCGAAAAAAACAGGTTGTTCCGAATTTTGAAAAGGCCTTTGCCTCTTAGGCAAAGGTGAAATTTGTTATAAAAACCCGTTCTTGTTTAAGGACGGGTTTTTTTATCTATGCTGTTCCAATTTTTTATTAGAGAGGTCTCAATCAACTTCCTGCATCTTATGCTCAATATCTCACAATCCCAAATCGTTTATCAAAGCGGCATGTCGAAGCTCCTGTTCTGATTTTGGTCTTGTCTTCCAGCGCTTGTGCATCCAAAACCATTGCTCCGGATAGGTCAGGACCATCTCCTCAACTGTCTTGTTGTAAAAAGATGTTGCTTGAACCATCTTTTCTTCATTATTGCCTTCCAGCTCTTTGGTGTCTAAAGGTTTCTGAACATGGAGACGATACTTCTGATTTGCCTCTCTTAACAGGAAGATGGGCCATATAAGTGCCTGGGACGCAACAGCCAAGAAGGCCGGGCCCATGTTCACAGCAGCATATTCCTTGAGAAAGGGTAAAAAGAAGGCTTTACGTCGTCCACAATTGTGATCAACAAGAAATGCACTAATCCCATTGCTCTTTAGACCCCGCATGATCTTTCTAGAGGACTGCTTATTATAGAGGATGTTGACCCCGGCGTGTTGACGATAATGGACAATGAATTGATCTAATGAGGGGTTTTTATTCTTTTGGATAACAATTTGAGAGGCTCGGTCTGGAAAATAAAGCCATAGTATACCAGCCAGGATTTCCCAGGCACCAAGATGTGCTGTTATAGCAACAATGGGTCGATCTACTGAGATAATATAAGACAAGACCTCGGGTTGAAAGATGTAGAAATGGTCGTTAATAAAGCGAAAGTCGATTTTTCTGTTTAAAAAAAGCTCAAAAAAGGAACAGCCGATATTTAGGAAATTTGAATGGGCCAATTCCCGAGCCTGTTTTGAGTCCAGATTTAGGTGTTGACTGATGGCTGCTATGGCCAATCTTCGTCTCTTGGGTAAAAGGAACCACATGGCCTGTCCCAAGGCTTGACCAAGGATGTGGATATAGCGTATTGGAAGCCTTTGACCCAAATCACCAATCCCTTCATACAAAATGGATTGCCAAGTCATTTTTTTCTGAGCCTTATTCATGAATTATTACTGCCATCAATCTTTTCATATCCATTCCCACTATGTCTTTGAAAATAAAGATTTAAAGGAGTTGATCAGAAGATTTCAGAGATCTTTCCATCCGTCAAGATCTGTTTTAGGTGGTCGAAATGAGGTTTGTAGAGTCTCTTTGCCAAACATTGGTCCGGTAGTTATTAAACAGTATAGCCGGGGAGGACTCTTGCATAAAATTGTCAAAGAAAGATATCTTCGGTTAGGGAAACCTCGTTGCCGATTGGAATTTGATTATTTGTCTCAATTAAGTTCATTAGGACTCAAGGTCCCTGAACCTGTCGCCTATGCCTTTAAAGGTAAATTAATTTACCGTGCTTGGCTTATTACCCTCGAAATACCAAATCTCTTACCCCTTGCTGAGGTCTCAGCAGACAGCACCTCAAAATTTGAGTCAATCATGGATTCCCTTGTAGCTCAAGTTTCTATACTTGTGGATCATGCAATCTTTCACCCTGATTTACATCCTGGGAATGCCTTCGTTACTCCGGACAATTCAATATATCTTCTTGATTTTGACAAGGCATCCTTATTTCCGGGTAAAAGACAAAAACTTGAGAAGAAATATCTACTTCGTTGGCAAAGGGCTGTATCAAAACACGGTCTTCCGCAAGTCCTGGCTGAATCATTTTCTGAGAAATTTGCAAGATCAAGAGTAAACAGCAGATAAAAGATATGAATAAAGTGAAGACGGACAAAATTCAACTCCCATCTAAGCCGTCATTTCTCATTATCCTAATGGGGTCTTTAGGTGATGTTTCCCGGGGATTTTGCCTGGTCTCCCTGATCAAAGGATGGTATCCTCAAAGCACGGTGACCTGGCTGATTGAACCCCAATGGACGGAGTTGATCAGATACCATCCTATGGTGGACAGGACTATAGTCTTTGATCGTCCCAGCTGGAGACAAGGTCTTGTTGATGTTCACAAGCAGCTCAGATCAACTCATTTTGACTGTGTCTTGGATCTTCAACGCCACTTAAAGAGCGGGCTTTTTTCTTTTTTCAGCCGGGCAAAATATAGGATCGGCTTTCACCCTAAGAATTCAAAGGAAGGTAATTGGCTCTTCAACAATATCTACATCTCATACCAGAGTGAGCAATATCCCAAGATTTTTCACTATCTTGAATTTATAAAGTACTTGGGAATACCTCTGTTAAAGGACCTGAATTTTGGTTTATCAAATATAGATATCGGCTCGTTAAACACTGAACTGGCAAAATGGTTGCATCCTCCTTTTTTGGCAATTATTCTGGGTTCGACTTGGCAGACCAAAGAGTGGTTTTTTGATCAGTATTTCTCTCTTATCCAGGACCTCATTTATACAACTAGACTACAGATAGTTCTTTTAGATGCCAAATCAAAATTAGAAATGGCCTGTAGCCTTGATAAAAAAATTGATCATCCCCGATTGGTCAATCTGGTTGGAATGACCTCTGTGCTTGAGTTGGCAGCTATTTTAAAACAAGCTTGTCTAGCGGTTGGACCGGATTGCGGGGCAGGTCATCTCTCTTCTGCCGTAGGCACACCTTATGTAAGCCTTTTTGGTCCGACGTCCCCTGAAAGAACGGCGCCATATGGGAGTGAGTATCTTGTGGTCAAGTCCGATGTATCCTGTTCTCCTTGCTACAAGAGAAAATGCCCCAAAAATGACAGGTACTGCATGCGAGAAATATCAGTTAAAGAGGTTAAGGGCAAGATTTTTCAAGGCTTAAATATTGATTGGAAGAACGTTGACTGAGGATTCTTGTTTTTTGTTTGCAAGCATGAAGAATAGAGATGATCCCGTAAATTATATAAAAACTTATATTATGTTTATTTTAAGCTAGTAATGAGTAATGATCAAAAGAATATTGTTGTCTGTTGTCCGAATTGGGTTGGTGATGTAATCATGGCCACACCGGCACTTAGATGTTTTCGCTCAAATTTCCCAAAAAGCCGCATCTTTGCAGTTATTCGTAAATATGCCTATGGAGTCATTGAAAGCGGGCCTTGGTTTGATAAAGTCATAACTATAGATGACAAAACATTGATCGGGATGATCCGACTTGTTCGGAAGATCCGTGAGATTAGACCCGATGTGGCTATAGTCCTGCCCAACTCCTTTAGGTCAGCCTTGATCATGAGAATAGCCGGAGTAAAGAATATCTATGGATATTATATAAATCAGCGTTCCTTTCTACTGACCGGCGGACCGGTTCCTGTCAGCCTTGATAACAAGGCTGTACCTTGTCCAATGCTTAAGTATTACCTGGAGATTTGTCGTTGGCTCCGGTTGGATCTTCCTACATTACCCAGGCCAGAGATCTTTATCTCCGAAGCTGTCCAAACAAAAGCTAATCAACTTCTAGATCAATATGGGATTGAAGAAAGAGACCTGGTGATCGGCTTTAATCCCGG
>CAYUNZ010000047.1:0-16366 GCA_964446205.1 uncultured Desulfohalobiaceae bacterium
CCTTTTCAGGCCTAGAGTTTGTAATCTCATCACCTTACAGGCCTTCTTTAATAAATCAGTTAAAATGTTCTTTGTTTTTCCCAACTAAAAGCAGTTCGGACAATTGTGTCGATGTTATTGTATTGTGGATGCCAGTCCAAGAGAGTCATAAGTTCCGTAGGATCAGCAATTAGTTCAGCAGGATCTCCAGATCTACGTGAAGTTACTTTTGTCGGTATTTTTGTTTGGCTTATCCTTTCTACAGATTCAATGATTTGCTTTACAGAATATCCCTGACCATAGCCACAATTCAATATCTTTGACTGATTGTCATGTTCTAAATAAACTAAGGCACAAAGATGGGCTTGAGCCAGATCTGTGACATGGATATAATCTCGAATACCAGTGCCGTCGGGTGTGGGGTAATCGTCTCCATAAACAGGGAGCATATCTTGTTGACCTAAGGCTGTTTGGCATGCCACTTTTATTAAATGTGTGGCTTTGGGAGTGCTTTGGCCAAGACGTCCTTTAGGATCAGCCCCGGCTACATTGAAATATCTGAGAGCGATATAGGATAGTGATGAGGTTCGAGCTACATCCTGGAGGACCCATTCACTTATAAGTTTCGAACGTCCATAAGGATTGATAGGGTTGACCGGGCTTGTTTCTTTAACAGGCAGCTTATCAGGAAGTCCGTAAACTGCAGCTGTTGAAGAGAAAATAAAGTGATGTATCTTGTGCCGATCGGCTAATTCAATAAGTTTACTGGTATTTATGGAATTATTAGAGTAGTACTTGAGTGGTTGGCTGACCGACTCTGGTACCACGATGCTTGCTGCAAAGTGGATGATTGCGGTAAATTGCTCCTCTTTCATCAATTGATTGAGTTTATCAACCTCATTGAGATCACCCAGGATAAAATGTGCCGGCGGTAGGACTGCTTGTGCATGCCCGGTTGACAGATTATCATAGACCACAACCTTATAGCCTGCTTCAGTCAATAAAAGGGCAGTATGTGATCCTATATAGCCAGCGCCTCCTATAACAAGAACTTTTTTTTTGTTCATTATAGTTACCGTAGTTAGGAATAAGTGTTCTAAAAGTTTCTTATAGTAGACAATGCTGATAAAGTAATTATTGTCAATTTTCTAACTAGCCTTTGCAAGTGATAAAAAATGGAGGTCTTTATGTCGGAAAAATCCAGGCTTTCTCCAGAGCAACGTTTGGATAAGTTTGAGAAAAAAATGAGGGACGCCGAGATATCAGAGGATGTCATTTGTTTATTTGAATCTTATTATCGACTTTTGGAACATGGGCATAAAGACTCTCAATACCTTTGGGAAAAAGATATCCAACCAGTTCAAAAAGGAGAGATATGTGATTATAGACAATTAACCTCGGATGATGCTGAATTGGGCCGTGAACTTTTGGATCAAAGCGTTGTTTTTAAGCTAAACGGCGGATTAGGCACCACTATGGGTATGCCTTATGCCAAATCACTTTTAAAGGTCAAATCAGGCTATACATTCTTGGATATTGTTCTTTTACAGACCGGAGAGGGGCAATTTTCTTTTGATCCAGGCTCATTGGTTTTAATGAACAGTTTCAATACCCACGAAGATACCATAAACTATCTTTATAAAAAAGGGTTTGCAGAGAAAGAAAGACCCTTCATGTTTTTGCAGCACAAATATCCAAAAATTCTGGCCGAATCCCTGGAGCCGGCTCTAGCCCAGGACAACCAGGATCTAGAATGGAATCCTCCGGGTCATGGTGATCTGTATGCAGCCTTATTTGTTTCAGGCATCTTAGATAAACTCCTTGACTATGGCAAGAGGTATGCTTTTATTTCCAATGCTGATAATCTAGGAGCAGATATTGATCCCCATATATTGGGATATTTTGCTCAGAACCGATTGATGTTTTTGATGGAGGTAGCCCAAAGGACTCCTTCAGATAAGAAAGGGGGACACTTAGCCGAACACAAAAACGATCATCAGTTAGTCTTACGAGAAATAGCTCAATGCCCTAACAGTGAATTGGAAAATTTTCAAGATATCTCTCGTTATCAATTTTTTAATACCAACAATATTTGGCTTGATCTTAAACAACTCCGTTCTCATATAGTTGAAAAAGGACTTCCAAAATTGCCTCTTATTGTTAATACCAAGAGCCTTGATCCCAGAGATGAGTCAACATCTAAAGTATATCAATTGGAAACCGCTTTGGGTTCGGCCATTTCTGTCTTTAAGAATACCGGAGCGATTGAAGTAAACCGCTGCCGTTTTATCCCGGTCAAAAAAACAAACGATCTATTGGCTATCCGTTCGGATCTGTATATGCTTACCGATGATTTCCGTCTTATACCCAATCCTGTTCGACCTTCTCCTGAGATATCTATTGACCTTGATTCAAATTTCTATAAAAAAATTGATCAATTTGATCAGCGTTTTCCTTATGGTTCCCCGTCGCTTGTGGAGTGTCAGAGTCTTCAGGTGCAAGGCGATGTAGTCTTTGAAGATCATGTTATCTGTAAAAAAGGAGTAAGGATTTTCAATAAAACCGGAACCCAAAAAAAGATTACTTCAGGAAGAGTGTTGACAGGAGAGGTTGTCTTTTGAGAATTTGTCAGTAGTTTTCTGTGGTACTAAAAACTTTAACATGAGAAGAACGTGGACCGTGAACCATTGACCGTGAACCGAAGAAAATAATAATCAAAAAATTAACAATTACATCATATTACAGTTTAAAACTTTCATGCTTGGTTGTGCCTGGAAAGGCATGATGAGTTAGCTATAAACAAAGATGACCAATCGAGTATTGAGATAATTGATTAAAACAGAAAAGTTTTCCATAAGGAGTAGAATGATGGATAAAGACAGTGGCTTTAGGCTGTTGTGGACAAAGGAAATTAAAGAAATACAAGGAATTGTCAAACTGTATCAATATACCCGAAACGGGGCTGAACTTTTATCTGTAGAAAACAATGATGAGAATAAGGTCTTTGGCATAACCTTCCGTACTCCTCCTAAGGATTCTACTGGAGTTGCCCACATCCTGGAACATTCTGTATTGTGTGGTTCTCGGAAATATCCGGTTAAGGAACCTTTTGTCGAATTGCTGAAAGGCTCTTTAAAGACTTTTTTGAATGCCCTGACATTTCCTGATAAGACCTGTTATCCTGTGGCCAGTCAAAATGCTCAAGATTTTTATAACTTGGTGGATGTTTATCTGGATGCGGTTTTTTATCCACGGATTACACCGGATATTTTCGCTCAAGAAGGTTGGCACATTGAACTTGCTGAAGATAATAAAGATATGAATTTTAAAGGTGTTGTATATAATGAAATGAAGGGTAACTATTCTTCCCCGGACAGTCTTTTGTATGAGTATTCACAACAATCACTCTTTCCAGACACCTCATATGGACTTGATTCAGGAGGTCATCCAGAACATATCCCTGAACTCAGTTATGAAAGATTTCAGGAATTCCACAGCAAATACTATCACCCTTCAAATGCTAGAATCTTCTTTTATGGGGACGACGATCCACAGAAGCGATTGGAGATTGTCCATGAATACTTGCAGGATTTTGATCCCATAGAAGTATCTTCAAATATTGGCTTACAGCCTCGGTTTTCAGAACCAAAATCAGTAAAACAGTATTTTGTGGCTGATAAAGGACGTGATGACAAAGGGATGATTACCTTAAATTGGTTATTGGATTTGAACACCAATGTCGAGTTCAATTTAGCCTGTCAGATTTTAGACACCTTGTTGGTTGATATGCCTGGTTCACCCTTGAGAAAGGCACTTATTGAATCAGGATTGGGAGAGGATCTGGCCGGAGTTGGCTTGGAGAATGAATTGCGTCAAATGTTTTATTCTATAGGTATGAAAGGGGTTAAGATTGAAAGACTTCAGGATGTTGAAAATTTAATAATGGACACGATTAGTCACCTGGTTAGTCAAGGCTTTGATGAAAAGAGTGTAGAAGCAGCAGTAAATAGTGTTGAGTTTGACTTGCGGGAAAACAATACCGGGAGTATGCCCAGAGGGTTAATTTGTATGCTCCGGGCTTTGACTACTTGGCTCTATAATGGTGATCCAACTCTTATGTTGGCCTTTGAAAAGCCATTAAATGATCTTAAAACAAGAATTAAGGCCGGAGAACCGGTATTTAAACATATATTACGGTCCTATTTTCTTGATAATAAACACAGGACCAGTGTTTATCTCTTGCCTGACCCAGAGCTAAACAAGCGGATAGAAAAAAAAGAATATGAATCATTAAGTAAAATTGTCAATAATCTCAGTTCAGATGAACAGGAACAAATCCGAGTTAAGAACAAAGAACTTAAAAGGAAGCAGCAAGCCCCTGATCGGCCTGAGGATTTGGCCAGAATCCCTTTTTTGGAAATAAAAGATCTGCCCCAAGAAATCCAAAAAATACCGTTTCAGGCCAATACCTCTAATGAAATGACTATACTGTATCATGATTTATCTACTCAAGATATCCTTTATTTTGATTTGGGTTTTGATCTGAGCAAGATTCCGCAAAGGTATTTGGGATACATGTCCTTGTTTGGTCGGATATTATTGGAGATGGGGACTGAAGAGGAGGATTATGTCAGCCTATCCCAAAGAATCCAAGCCAAAACAGGTGGAATCCATTCTGAGACCTTTACCTCCTGTATTGATGATCATGGTCAATTCGCTACCTGGTTAATTCTCCGAGGGAAGACAATGAAGGACAAGACTCAAGACTTGTTTGATATCTTTAAGGATATCCTCTTGAAAGTCGACCTTGATAATCCGGAACGGTTCCGTCAAATCTTATTAGAGGAAAAGGCTCGAGAAGAGCAAGGCTTGATTCCGGCTGGGCACCAGATTGTTAACCGGAGAATACGCGGGAAATATACACTTTCCGATTGGGCCAATGAGCAGATGAATGGACTAAGTTATCTCCTGTTTTTACGATCTTTAGAAGAGACTTTGGATGGCGGTAATTGGGCCCATATTTTAACAGACTTGAAAAACATACGTGATATTCTGATAAATCGTCCCTCTATGGTGGCAAACATGACAATTGATGAGAAGAATTGGCAAGAGATAGAAGCCCGTCTTTCTTCTTTTCTGGATCAGATCCCAGTAGCCGGGGATTTTGAGAATGAGTCCTGGACCATGACTTTTGAAAGTCTCAATGAAGGCATGACTTTGCCGGCTCAAGTCAACTATGTTGGAAAAGGTTTGAATCTATATGAACATGGTTACAAATTTCATGGTTCTAGTCTGGTTATAAATCGCTATCTCAGAACAAGTTGGCTTTGGGACAATATTCGTGTTCAAGGAGGAGCTTACGGAGCCTTTAGCCTGTTCGATAAATTGTCTGGTGTTATGTCTTTTGTCTCCTATAGGGATCCTAATTTATATGAAACTTTACAAGTCTTTGACCAGACTGCTGAATATTTAACTCAGATTCAGCTAGATAAAAAAGAGCTGGAGAAAGCCATAATTGGAGCTATAGGTGATATGGATACCTATCTCTTACCGGACGCAAAAGGACTGGTCTCGATGCTTCGTTATCTCATTGGTGAGACGGATGATAAGAGGCAAAAGATGAGAGAAGAGATCCTCAGTACAAGACAAGAGGATTTTCGAGAATTTGGTCGATGGTTGGAAGCATTCAAGGAAAAAGGGCTGGTCACAGTTTTGGGTAATCAAGGCAATATTGCTGCGGCCAAAGAGAGAGGGATCTCTTTTGATAAAGTTTGGCCTGTCTTATGAAAGATAGAGGGATAACTCAAAAACTTATGGATAAAAGTTAAATATTATCAAGGAGATGTTTACCTTGCTGCGGTAAAGCCTTTTGTCTTGTCTCTGATTCAGATTGTGGTCATAGGCGAAAGGTCGATTTTCTTTGACCAAAGAAAAACTACATTAAGTTGACCGTTCACCGTTAACTGTTGACCGAAGAATTAAGAACTAGAATTAATTCTCCTTTTTTTCTTACTGTAAACAGTCAACATGTTAAACCGCAGACCTATAATACAAGCTTATAAAATCTATTGCACATGTCCTTATTTTTTTCTTGCTGCAGATGCCTTGCGAAGCCAGTTGCACCATTCTTCAACACCTTCGCCAGTTCTTGCAGAGACCGGAAAAATTGTCAGATCATGATTAATGGACTTGGCAGACTTTTTAACTCGTTCTATATCAAAATCAAGGTATGGTAATAAGTCTATCTTATTGACCAGGAGTACATCTGCTTGCATAAACATTTTAGGGTATTTTTCTGGTTTGTCGTCACCTTCAGGGAGGCTTAACAAGGCAATCCTGTATTCTTCACCAAGATTGAATTCAGCAGGGCAGACAAGATTGCCGACATTCTCAATAAATAGAACATCGATAGATTCCATATTGATGTGATTTGTAGCTTCTAGGACCATAGAACTATCCAGATGACAAGCCCCGTCAGTATTGATTTGCAGGGTTTGGGCCCCTGTATTGGAAATCCTCTCTGCATCGTTGGTAGTCTGAATATCTCCTTCAAACACGGCTATATTCATTTCATATTTGAGTAAGTTCAAGGTATGTTCCAAAATGGTTGTCTTTCCTGCCCCAGGTGAACTCATCATATTCAAAGTCAGGATATTTTTTTCCTGAAACAAGCTTTGTAAGTCTTCAGCCATTTGTTCATTGACTTCAAGTATTTTACGAACAACTGGTATTTTCATAAGTATCCTCTTTTATAAAATAGCAACAAAGTAAGACGTTATAAATTTAACCTACTAATTCAACAGCCTATAATAAATTAATAGGATAACTTGTTTGTCCACTTCTCTCTGGATTTATAGTTTATCCTGAATATTCAAAATACCCTTGTTATATTAACTATAAATTTTTGTTCTACTATCAGGGTATACCTTATGAATCAGCTTCTATGTAGTCGATAACGAGTTCATCTCCCTGAATAAGTTGATGGCCGATATCCTGACCGCATTCAGGACATGATGCCTGATAAAATACAGGGTCTTTGAACTCAGGGATAAATTCGGTCCGACAATTCCAACAACGAAGTTTTATTTGAATTGTTTCAATAATTAGTTCAGCACCTTCGAATGGAGTTTTTTCAATTAAAGCCTTAAAGCAGAACATTAGTGATTCAGAGACAATGGAGTTAAATTCTCCAGCTTTGATTTTGACCTTGTAGAGACGAGTAACCTGATTGTTTGCCATTTCCTCTCTGATTAAGGACAACAAATTTTGGGCTATAGACATCTCGTGCATAAAGAATATCCGATTAGGAAATCAAAGCAGAAAAAAACCATTCTCATAGATAAGTTGTTCTTGACCGGATTTTAATTTGGCTTTGACTTGTTTGGGTTCAATGTTGACAAGATCCCAATGCAGGGCTGAATCATTAAAACCAAGTTCATTCTTGTTTTGTTCATCAAGATTTTTCCCTCCAGGTCTATAAGTCTCTGCATATGAGGCACCCAAGGCAATATGAGAATTACCAAACTCTCCACCAAAGTTTTCATCATACAGGGTATGAGCCATGAATCTATCTATACGGGAAAATCTTTTGTCAGTTAATGAGAACTCACCTAGTTTATTTGCGTTTTGATCTAAAGCAATTTGTTTGATGACAAAATCTTGTCCTTTGTCCGCTTTGACATCTGATACCAGCCCATCTTTAAATTCAAGGCGCAAATTTTTGACCAGATTGCCATTACGAAAAGATGGTTGATCCATGAAATATACTCCCTGAGTTCCCCTCCAGTCCGGGGATGTGAAAATTTCGAAACTGGGAATATTATTTCCGGATATAGCGACCCATTGACGTTCTTGACCAAGTCTGACGATCAGATCACAGTGATCAGAGATCAAATGGAGAGACTCTATATCCATGGAATTCAGAGAATCTTTTATTGTGTTGGCATTGTGATATATTTCTTCCCATCTCTGGATGGGAGAGGGATCATCAAGATAGCAGGCCTTGGCTATTTGTTGTGTATATTCTTGGATATCCAAGCCTGCATTTTCGGCTAAAGCCGGAGTCGGTAGCAGGCAAAGGGTCCAACCGAACTTACCTTGATTTTCCAATTCTTCAAGGATATCTCGTAACCTCTTTTTTGAGACAATGGCTGTTCCAATCCGTTCCGGATCGATACTTTGCAAATGTGTCAAAGACTCTGGGGCTAAAAGTGAGATTGAGCCATTTAGCTCGGTCATGAACTCTTCTTCACCTGGATTAATAAACCCTAATTGAGAATCATTGGCTTTGGAAAAAAAAGAATGTTCCATTCTGGGAGATATGTTGACCCGTTGAATAGGATGGAGACCTTTGTCCAAGAGCTTTTCAAATACTATTTCTGCAAGTTCTCTTCCGAGAAAGTCATACCTGAGCATGATTATATCACCGGTTTGATATGGATAAGTCCTAGCCTTTTGCATTCCCCAAATTAGAATGTCTGCATACCGAACAAGTTCATCATACTGGAACATGGAAGTGATCTCCTCTTGTTATTTACTTTTGATTTGAGTCTATCTTATCTCTTAAATTATTTCAAATATTACAATTTGCGTATTAGTTTAGTCCTAAGAAGAAGGGCTAAACAGTTACCAAGTTGCAAATTACTTCTGTCCATAGGACTTTTCCAGGTCTTTTATTTCATGCTTGCCGTCCAATTAGCTAGCTAATGCTGAATGGATAATTGGTTATAATACAAAAAAAAGGGTTGACCTCTTAGAAGCCAACCCTTTTTGGCAGGACAAAGGGTGATTCAGGAGTTGTTGAGTCTACGTTCCTGTGGGAATACAGGTAGATAACGATAGGCCAGACTAACAACTACCGCAGAGTAAGCAATAACCATTATAGAGGTAGCCCATTCAGTCCAGTTGGGGATATAGGTGAACCACTTATCAAAAGGCATTACAGGTATGGCCAGAGTTTGAACAGTAAAAACAAACCGATTGACGACAATACCGCTGCAGGTCAAAAATGAGGCCAGATATAGAAGTCCTGGTTTATTTCTAATTGTAGGAACCACAAGCATAATGGCCGGAATAATTCCGCATAGGCCTAATTCTAGCCAGAGTAGCCATTGACCGTAAGTAGCATTAAACATCTCTTCAAAGGAAAAACCGGCTTTGGGTAGGATGCCTTTGGCCCAGGCCCAAGTATCAATAATCTTAAAGAATAAGTAAATTACTAATAACAAACCGGAAATTTTGCCCATAAGGGATTTGATTTGAAAACTGACAAGCTTACGCTTGGTCAATTTTTCAGTGACTGTAGCAATGAGCATTGTGAACACAGGTCCGGAGGCAATGGCTGAGAGGATAAACAGAAAAAAGGTCCAGGGCCAAATAAAGAATCCTTGTCTAAAAGCAAAAGGACGTCCAAAAAGGACTCCATACATACCTCCAAGAGACCCCTGATGAAAAAAGGACAGAAAGGTACCGACAGCAGCGAATAAGGGCATAAAAATATGGAAGTTGTGGGCCAGATTCCTAATTAGAGTAACCTTATGAAGTTGCCTATTCTCAAGTATGATTGGAATAAATTCAATTGTCAAAACCATCAAATAACAAGTGATACAAAAGATAACTTCAGTAAGCATGGAGTGGACATTGGGGTGCCAGTAGCCAAACCAGGCCCTGATTGGTTGTCCTATATCAAGAGCCAAAATCATCATGGCCCCAGAATAGCATAAAAAACCAATAATAACAGCTAGATTGATAATATTTTTCAGTTCATCTATCCGTATAATATACTTCAGAAAACCTGTAAAAAATGCGCCGGCTCCTAAGGCAATAACTGCAAGATCAAAGGTGATCCATAAGCCAAATCCAAAATAATTATCAAGACCGGTAACCCCTAAACCGTTCCATAGTATATTGATGGCCGCAATTGCCCCCCATAAAAGGAAGAGCCCCAGAAAGGCCAGCCAAACCAAGAATTGAACCGGAGAACATCTCTGCACACCTTCCGGGATAAAATCTTTATCTATCATGGTCTATTCACCCCTTTGTTCATTCTTTTCAAGGTAATTATCCCCTTGTTCACGGACCCAAGACCTTTTACTTAAGTAATAGACTTGTGGTTCAGTCCCTAGCCGTTCAAGTAGTCTGAAGGCATATTGGCTTTTAGCCAATTTACTGACCTGATGTTTTGGATTGTTCAAATCGCCAAAGGTAATGGCGCCTGTCGGACAGACCTCGGCACAGGCTGGGATATAGTCGTCTTCAGCCAGGTCTAAAGGATTTTTCCCTTGGGCTCGGGCCCTCTCTTTGGCAGCCTGAAATCTATGATGGCAAAATGTACATTTTTCTACTACACCGCGCGGTCTGGTGGAGACATACGGGGTTAGAGTTTTTTCCATACCTTCAGGCCAGACTGGGTCGAACCAGTTAAAAACCCTGGCATGGTAAGGACAGGCAGCCATACAATACCGGCAACCGATACAGCGAGGGTAGATCTGGCTGACAATACCACCTTCTTCATCTTTAGTTGTAGCGACAACCGGACAGACAGAAACACAGGATGGATTGCCGCATTGCATGCATGGACGCGGCAAATAGGCGATGTCATGATTAGGGAAATTTTTGCCATTGGATAGTTTGTAGACAATGAGCCAATGTACTGTCCGCAACCGGTCGAAGCTTTTTGTACTGGGGGGGATATTATTTTCGGCTTGACAAGCAACCATACATGCACCGCAACCAGTGCACTTGTCAATATCTATAACCATTCCCCATTTGACATTAAACTTATGATGTATCTGCATTATACCGGACATGTTAAGGACCTCTTTTCCTAAATTTTAGCTATTTTCACTTTCGAATTTGACCACATTGTGACCAGACTCCCTTTTTCCCGGCTGACAGTTAAGATTTTCATAACGTTTTCGCCTTTATCCCGACTGAATTCATCCCAATTGGTATGTCCAAAACCCTGAGGAACAAAGACAACATCCGGCACAATAGTCTCCTCTATGTTGACTTTAGCACGGCATTTACCTTTGGGGGAGATGAGTTGAATAATTTCGTTGGGTTTGACCTTGTATTTCTTGGCTGTTTGGCTGTTGATAATAACATAGAACATATCATTCTCTAACTCATTCTCTGAAAGAGTTTTGAGGCAAAACGGGGGAATAGCAATTGTCTTTGATCCTGTTTTAAGGGAATTTCCAGCACAGACCTGTAAAGGATAGGCCTTATCAAAAGAAGACTTATTTGAATCAACAATCTGTTTTATTTGCTCATTCCAGATTCTAAGAAGACTGTATTGATGGTAAACACTGTTGTCAGTCCAGGCGTATCCATTTACGAGATCTGACCAGTTAGCTCCTAGCAGACGAGTTTTAGTTTTTAAGAGGGATTTAAATGATTCAGTACCCAAATCAAGACCAAGATTTTTGGCCAATTGGATAATAAAATCTGGAGTTGATCTGGAATCTGTAAGTTTTTTGGTTACTGGTTGAGCCAGGCTATAATTGGCCTGTCCGGATCCAAAGGGGGTGAATGAGTCATCTGTACGTTCCAGAAAATACGGTGCTGGAAGTATAAGATCGGACATAGCAGAGGTTTCATCCATAAACTGACTAAAACTGACTTTTAGGGGGATCTTTTTGAGAGTTTTCCTGGTTGTATTTTGTTCCGGCAAAGAATATATTGGATTGGCTTCATAGACAAAGAGTATTTCAGGAATATTTCGCTTGCCCTGATCAATTTCTTGGAGAAATCCACACAGGTCTCTTTTTTGAATCTCAAGTGGCTGAGTTGACTTATTTAAGACTTTAGGTGGATTAGGTATACATTTTATTCCGCCTTTTCTATTGATCCGGTTGAGCAATATATTAAGACAAAGTCCGGCATAAAAAGGAAATGTATTTGCGCCGCTTCCTGCTTCCGAACCGGTAACAATAAGGGGCCGACTAGCCTTAAGTATCTTATAGGCCAAGTTTGAAATTTTCTCTTTAGGAATTCCAATCCTTTCGGCTACTTTTTCTGGTTGAAAATCACTCATGACTGTTTCTTTGAAGCTTTGAAGCCCATTGTAGCCAAATAATTTACGGTCCTCCTGAAGGATATAATAGGCAAGGCCCATGAGCAGAGGTCCAAAATCTTTAGCTTTCATGGGTAGCCATTGATTGGCCACTGCGGCTGTATTATTTTGAAATGGGCCAACATAGATTAAATGAGTTTTTTGTCTCCCAAATATCTTTTGATTCCTAACTACAGTACCCCATGATTCCAACAGATCAGCCCCACAGGTCAAAACAAAGTCAGCATTTTCTAGGTCATAGCCGATTTGTCCTCTACCCCTCATAATGTCTTGCCAGACTTGCAATTGTCTACTACTGTCACTGGGAGGGAAAAAATACAGATCTGAATTCATCTGATTCAGAAAAGCGGATAAGACCTCATTGACTGAGCTTGTTTCATCACCGCTAATACAGGCCAAAGAGTTCTCTTTACCTCTTGTCTCTTTCAGTTTTGCAGTAAGAAACCTGCTAGCTTTGTCCCAAGAAACAGGTTCGAATTTGCCTTGAGAGTTTTTTTGCAAGGGTTGCCGAATTCTGGAGGGGGCATACAAGAGTTGAACACTTGAAGCAGCCAAGGGATCGATTCCCCCTTGACTCAAAATGTGATCAGGGTTGCCTTGAGCAGTTACAGGATGATGCTCAGTGCTATTAATCAATATACCATAATTTGTAGAGCCCAATCTAGCGATAGAGGGCCTGGTTTTGATTGTCCCCTTAGGAATTCTTGGTATCCAGGGCCAATTCTGAGTCCAAATTGAAATATCATCAATCATTTTCCAAGGCAGTGGCGTTAATGCTGATCCAATCGCCCCACCAGCCACAAAAGTTAAAAATCCTCTCCTGTCCAATGCCATCTTTACACTCCCTTTTTGTTATTTATGGCAGACATAACAACCGTTACTGGCCCCATTTTGAGCATGACATTTCTCACAGGTATCCATTGTCATGGTCTGTTTAGTGTATCCGGTCAACTTATTTTTATAAACAGGCGGGAGGCTCTCTGAATGACCTATGTCCGGATGACATTGTATGCATTTATATTCTTGATGGGCCGCATGAGAAAAGTAAACGTTATCCGGTTGCTTTTGATAAATTTTCCAAGGCACTTGGCGTTCCTTTTTGATATATTCATTTAAAAGGATCTTTTCCGAAGGAGTACCAGTCAACATCTTGTAGTGACACATGGCACATGATTCTGTTGTAGGGACTTGAGCATAACAACAGTTGGATCTTTGGACATGACAATCCTGGCAGCTTAGTCCTGCCTTTAAATGGGCTTCATGATTGTAGGAGATAGGTTGTTCCTTTTCACTGAAAAGTACTTGCGGGTATATCCACCAGCCTAAAATCAAACCGGCGATTAAACCCAGGACAAAAGGCATCGGTCTACCTTTCTTTTTTTGTGCCACTTTATCCCTCCCTAATTGGTTTTATTGGAAGATTTTTAGATACATGTCTGTAAAAATTTGAGCAAGTTAGACATGAATATGCCTCAATGTCAAGGGTTAATGAAAAAATTCACAAAGTCAATTTTAAAAATTAACATGAAAAGAACTTAGCCCACGAAACACACGAAAAGAAGAATAAAAATTTATAAGAATAATTTTAGAAGGTTATCGAGAGCTTTTCATTGTTCGTTGTGGGCCGATTGCACGGCTTATGGCCGTTAACATGAAAAGAACGTGGACCGTGGACCGAAGAAATAAGAAAATAAATAATGGGCTTAACATTAATCAATGTCCATTAAAAAAACCACGAAGATTTCACTCATATCTTCGTGGTTTGTATTAGTTTAGCACTATGAAAAAGGGACTTTATTTTGAACTTACGTTTTCCAGCCTAAAGTTTCTAATCTCACCCAATTAAATTCCGCCATGGGCGGTCCAGCTAGGCTGGTTTTAACCGGGCAAATTGGTATATTGAATACTTCGTCCGCAGATCTTTATTTTGTCGTTGAATCACGGTGGGGTCTACTCAATCAAATAAGAATCTCTACTGCTTTATTAGTAAAAAGTTCAAAAGAAAGACCCTTTTTCAATTAGTTGCGAAGTGCTAAACAGTTACCGTGGTTTTAAAATGGCGGAGAGGGAGGGATTCGAACCCCCGGAGGGCTGTCAACCCTCAGTAGTTTTCAAGACTACCGCCTTTAGCCACTCGGCCACCTCTCCGTTAATATGAAAAGAACGATGACCGTGAACCGTTGACCGAAGAAATAAGAATAAAGGGATAATTTCTTACCATCTTCGTTTTACGGTTCACATTCTTTTCATGCTTCGTTTTGTTTAACAGGGGTTGTAGATAAACAACAAAGAATTATATAAAAAAAGATCATTTAAATCAAGAATAAATTTTTGAGGTAATGAGCTATTTGTAAATCGATTTAACCTATCGTATATATCCCTGTTCCTCCAAGTAAAGAAGGACTTCTTGGGCTGCTTCAGCAGGCATTAGGCTGCTAGTATCTATTTTTAGTTCCGGGCTTGCAGGAGCAATATAGGGGTCATCAATCCCGGTGACCCCTTTCATAATACCCTGTTTGGCTTTGGCGTAAATACCTTTTCTGTCCCTTTGTTCACAAACCTCAAGAGGGGTATTTAGAAATACCTCGATATATCCACCATATTGACTGATTAGATCACGGTTGTATCGCCTTGATTCTTCATAAGGGGCTATGGGAGCACAGATAGCAATACCTCTATTTTTTGTAATTTCTGAGGCGACAAATCCGATACGGCGAATATTAATCTCCCGATGCTTTTTAGAAAAGGAAAGCTCACTGGACAGATGTTTTCTAACAATATCTCCATCCAGCAGTGTTACTGGCCTGTCTCGAATTTCCATGAATTTCACATAGAGAATACGAGCCAGGGTTGATTTGCCGGCCCCGGAGAGTCCAGTCAGAAAGATGGTGAAACCCTGTTTGTGTCTCGGGAGATAAGTCTTTTTCAGTTCAGATACAACCTCAGAAAATGAGAACCATTCCGGAATATCCAGGTCAAACTCTAAGCGACGCCGTAGTTCGGAAGAGGATATTTTTTTTACCGACATGGAAGAGTTGACCTCATCTTCCGGTAGATATTGGGCTTTGTCTTCGACATAGACCATTGGTGTCAAAGGGACCATCTTGATTTCTGTTTCCTGTTCATAGTCCTTGACTATACCTTGAGCTTGACCGTAAGGATAAAAGAGATGCTCCTTACCGTTATGCATAAAGGGATCTGCATGATCAGGGGCTACAATAAAATGGGTGCAACCGTAATTCTTTCGGATAATAGCCTGTAAAAGGGCCTCAAGAGGCCCAGCTTGACGGGAAGCAAACGGCAATAAGCCTAGCATTATGATGTTTTTGGGAAACTTGTTTACAAAGGCCTGATAACATCTGATCATGGTAAAATGTTCCAGATCTCCAGGACGAGGCAAGCTGACCACAGGTTGAAGAAAGACGCTTGCATTGACTTGATGGGCGGCACGAAGGATCATTTCCTTATGGGCACAGTGCAGTGCTTTTTCGGTATGAAAACCAATGACATTTCTCCAGCCCTTTTGAGTAAACAGTCGATGGGTTTCAGAAGGGGGAAATCTGAGTTCGGTAAAGTCGAAATGCAGGGGAGGGTGAAGTCCTTCGACTTGACCCCCAATATACCAGGAGTGTGTGTCATGATATAAGGCAAAGACACCAGGGTGTTTGGATTCATCATCAGTACCATAAATTGCCAGGGCTTCCTTTTTCTTGTCAGGTTTCCATATATCTTCAACATGTAAAATAGCCAGCAGGAAACCTTCACCGTCACATAGGGATAGAGTTTGTCCATTTTCCAATTGTCCGGCAATTGATTCAGGTATATCAAGATATATTGGCAAGGGCCACAGGATTCCGTTTTTGAGTCGTTTGGTCTCAAGTATGGAGTCATAGTCAATTTGATTTACAAACCCCTTGAGAGGATAAAAGGCTCTATTGCACAATAACTCCAAATCACAGAGTTGTCGTTCACTAAGGTTGATAGAGGTATAATTGATAGCCTGTTTTTTGATATGTTCTACCCTACGGAAATGGACAAGAAGGCTTTCGGAATATGTATTCATAAGGAATTGCCTTGGTCAGTTGATTCTTTTATAGTGACGTTTTCAACAACCCTTTGGTAGTATATCTGTTCCAGTTCCAGATACACTGGTACACGGCGTTGTTCATTTATTTTAGTAACTAGGAAATTGAGCTTTTGTATTTGTCTATAGCGTGTACTTTCATCTTCGGAGTCTTTTAACATCTCTCGAATATTGGCTGCTTCTTTTCTATCTTCTACTTCTGGTGCAACATATCCGGAGTTTTTGAG
>CAYUNZ010000048.1:0-16216 GCA_964446205.1 uncultured Desulfohalobiaceae bacterium
TGAAAACTTGTTATTTCCATATCCGGAAATCAAAAATTTCCGGATGGAAACTAACTAATGTTTGCTAGGTTTTTATAAACATATCAGCCGATCTAAGCAGATCTTGACCGGCTGATACAAATTATTCAGGTTGTCTTATTCAAACCCCAACTCGATATTTTGCTACATCAAGAAGACATCTTTCTAGCTACATCAACGACACGACATCCAAGATTACGGACAGTTTCCAGACCAAATTCATCCTGTTCATAGCCATTCGGATGACCGCTCCAAATGGTTCCGCCAAAATGGTAGGTACTAAATCCATCACCCACTATAACCATATCTTGGATTAACATGGCCGCATGAACAGATTGTATTGCTGTTACCTGACCACCATGTCTCATTCCACCAACAGCAATAACACCACCGACCTTATTCCTAAACAAAGCTCCATTTCTCCGCAATAAAACGCACCTGTCCAGAAAGGCCTTGACCTTACTAGTCATTGTCCCAAAATAGACAGGGGTAGCTATAATCAAACCAGCTAATTCAGAATCGGAAAGTACTGGCAAAAGACTAGGAAAATCATCATCCTGACTACAGGCAAATTCACTTTTACATTTGTCACAGGCCAGACATTCGTTGATTTGATAATCAGCTAAATCTATAAATTCAGTTGCTACATCATTGTAATTTTTTTTGATTGCCTCAAGACAAGAATTTAGAGCAAAAGAAGTTGCTTTGCCCCTTCTAGGACTCCCGGCCACACCAATAATTTTCATACTCATTGCCTACTCCTTTTTCTTAACTGAATATTTTATCTTGAATTTCCATATAAAAAAGACTCATTAGCAAATCACAAACAACAAAAACTCACAATCTTTCCAGACTAGTAATTACACCATGACAACGACAGGCAGTACAAACCAGATACTGGCCCGGTCTTTGTTCAAGCTTATTCAAAAGACTAAAGAGTTGTTTCGGACTATATCCGCCTATCCCCGGAGCAAGTTGGAAGCTCCTGACCACTAAAGGCTCAAAAGGTGAAAGACTTATTTTCTGGAGCAGCTCAAACATATTTCCCTTTCTTGGCTCATTTGTCACCGGACATTTATTCAAAGGTTCAGTACAATTGTCTGGACAGACAAAATCAGCATAGCTGACACACAAAACAGAAGGAGATATCTTAAACGGATTCGGAACTAGGGATTCTAATTCAGAAGGAAGGGTAATCTTTCTCAACTGGTTTGACTTCAATCGCTCAAAACTCCATTCAGCGGCCAAATGAACCGGCAAGGCAGGAACAATCCAATCAGGTTCATTGCCGGGATAGAGATTTTCATTCAAAAAAGAAACCCCATCAACATTTATGTATCTGTGACATTTATCTTGTACTTGCTGAATATTTTCAAAAGAAATGTCTACAATTGTCAATTGATTGTCTTCTTTCTGTGACAAAATGCTTACAGCCCTTTGTCCAAATGAACCGAACCCAATAACCCAAATGTCCTTCATGCCATTCTCCAAAAAATATTTTACTGAACTGAATTGAAGAAAATAAGGTTTTAGTTAATGATGTCGGATATAATCAAAAAATAGGACTAAATTAGTGCAAAACTAGTGATCCTCCCTGTGTATATTCTAAATATCATACTTTTTTTTGTGAAGAAGTAAAGCCTTGTTGACCTTGTCCGGGTATGAGTATACATGAAGAGGAAAAAGGACATTTAAGGAGGATAAGTTATGGAATTTCTAGAAAAAGCAAAGATTAGACTTGAACACTGGATGAAACACAATGAAGAACATCAAAAGGAATATCTAGAATTTGCCGATCAGCTGGAAGAGGCTGGGAAAAAAGTTGCTTCTGATTCCATCAGGGAAATGGCCCAATTGGAAAATCAGAGCAATCAATGTTTACAAAAGGCCCTGGACAACTTAGATTAACACAAAGCTCCAATTTGGGTTTCAACCAGATTGGAGCTATTACCACCTAAAAGGAGATATAGCCATGTGTGATGTCCATGCCTATCTATTGAAAAACGGCCATGAAGAAAAGGTTTTGGAAAGTGTAGAGCGGGTTGAAGTCTCTGACTCCAATATCAAGCTAAAAAATATTTTTGGAGAGGAAAAATCAGTGCAAGCCAAATTTTCCCTGTTTGACAACAATCTACAAAAAATACTTCTTCAGCCAGTATAGCAGGGTCAGATTAAGCTAAAATATTAATTAAATAAGAGAGCCTGTCTTCTTATAAACAGGCTCCTTTGTCCATAAAAGATTTTATGCTTGACAAGTCAACAGCCATACCTGCAATCATCACAAAACTTGAAAAACTCTCTGAAGGGCACTATCTTGACCTAAGAACCTATAAACGCAATCGTTCGATTATTATTGTCAAGAGCCAAGAGAACAGGTTCTTTATCATCGAAAATGGCTATGAGACAAATCAGTTTACAGTGACTTTGGATATGATTAAAAAGACACTTAAAAAACTACTTAAAAAGGAGTTCCCTAGGAGTAACAAGATAAGAGTGTACTCAATGGGCGAGTTCACCGACCAAAAGGTCTTAGGAACTCGACTAAAGAAAATTTGACCCCCATTTAGAATCATTGACTCTTAAAGGACCCAATCTCTTAAGCCTCTATCTTTTTGACAGCATGACTTAGTCTAGAGATCCGTCTGGCTGCATTTCGCCAATGAATGACCCCTTTTGTAGCAGCCTTTTCCAAAACAGAGTTTGCCTTTATCAAAGCCTCTTGAGCTTCCTCTTTATTTTTATTGTTGACTGCAAATCTCACGTCCTTGACTGCATTCTTGACATGACTTTTTACAGCCCGGTTTCTGGAGCGAGCCTTTAGACTTTGTCGATGACGTTTTAGGGCTTGTTTATGATGAGCCAAATTATTCCTCCCTTTAATAAAAACAGTTAAGAAAATATATGCTTATTCAGATCCATCAATCAAAAGATGGCTGATATACTATATTATTGCCTTTTGTCAAGAGTATGATGATCTATTATGACTCGTAACCTTTAGACCCTTAAGATGAAAGAACGTGGACCGTGAACCGTTGACCGAAGAGATAAGAACAAAGAAATCGTTTCTTAATTTCTTCATCTTGTTTTTCGGTAAACGGTCGACGGTAAACGGTAAACTTTTTACATTTCAGACCTGTAAAGCCCCAAATTCAGCCAATTGACTCAACCTATTAACAATATTCTTAAGTATATTTAAACGATTCCGACGTAATTGACCATCATCGACCATGACCATGACCTGATCAAAGAAATTATCTACAAAGGGTCGTAGTTCCCACAACAGGGCAAAAAGATTATCAAAGTCTTCTTTTTGCCACAACTCATCCCATCTAGGAGATATTTGCTCCCAAAATTCAACAAGTTCTTTTTCCTGAGCTTCCTGAAGTCCACTATAGTTATATCGACCATCTATAAGATCCCCGGCTTCATCACCTTGTTTTCTTAAGATATTATCAATCCGCTTAAAGCTCAAAACCGCATTCTCGAAATCTGCCTCCTGACTAAAACGAGCCAGTGCTTTCAAACGATTATGAAAAAAGAAGACATCATCAATTCCAGCTCCTATAGCTGCCTCGACTATCTTGGTTTCAAAGCCTTGATTGGAATAAAAGGCTCTGATCCTGTGAGCAAAAAAATCAAGGAGAGTAGTAATAAGCTCACTTGAAGATAGTTTCCATTCTTTATGTCCGTAATCCTCAAAAACCTTTTGGAATAGACTGGTCAATGAAAAACGTAACTCATGATTGAGGATAATTCTCAAAATACCCAGGGATTGCCTTCTCAGGGCATATGGATCATGAGTGCCGCTTGGAATCATCTTAAGACCGAAACATCCGACTAGATTATCACCTTTTTCAGCTATAGATAATATTGCTCCAGCCAAGGACTTAGGCAAAGGACTATCCTGTCCGGTAGGTAAATAATGCTCATATATAGCCCGGCTGACCATATCAGATTCTCCTTTTTCCCGGGCATAAATACCACCCATGATTCCCTGGAGTTCAGCAAACTCTCCTACCATTTCAGATACAAGATCTGTTTTGGCCAGCTGAGCCGCTCTAAGGACATCAACTTCTAATTCTGGAGCCAATTGATGTGTCAAATATCGACAAACCCCTTGCAGCCTCCTAGTTTTCTCACCCATACTGCCCAAAGGACCAATAAAGACAACCTTATCAAGCTCCTCAGACCATTTTTGCAATGAGGTCTTGTTGTCAGCTTTCCAAAAAAAGGCCGCATCTTCAAGCCTGGCTTTTAACACCCGTTCCCAACCGGTTTTAACAAGTTTTTCATCATTAGGTTCAATATTTAGTGTGCACAGGAAATAAGGCAACATATAGCCATCTTCATCTTCTATTCCAAAACACTTTTGATGTTTTTCCATACTTGTAAGAAGGACTTCTCTGGGCAACTCGAGGTAATTCAGGTCGAATGAGCCTAGTATGGGTTTTGGATACTCTACTAAATTAGCGACCTCATCCAGGAGAGCACTATTCCAGATGACTCTTCCCTGATGCTCTCTAGCTAGGGCATCCCCCTTTTCCTGAACAATATTTTTCCGTCTTCCAACCTCCAATATAACCTGTCCTTTTTCAGACAGGACTTCAAAATATTGCTTAGCAGAAGGAATCTCCCAAGGGCCCGGACCCAACACCCTGTGACCTAGCGTATAACGATCAACATCAATGGAAGCGGCTTGAAAAGGAATTACCTCTGTATCCAACAAGGCCAAAAGCCATCTAATAGGACGTCCAAAAGTCAAGCCCGACGATTCCCAGTGCATCTTGTTCGGGAAAAATAGATTCTTAAGCAAAGAAATACATATCTCTGGAAGAAGAACAGATGAATTTTGCCCCCCGAGCTTCTTCTTGGTTGCCAGATAGTCTCCCTTATTGGTCTTATGAACGAATAGGGATTCCTGACTCAAGCCTTGTTTTCTGGCAAAGCCAAGACCGGCTTGAGTCAGCTGTCCATATTCATCATAGGCTATGCCAACCGGCGGTCCGGTAACGATCTCCTCACGCTCTGCCTGGACATCACTCAAATCAGGTACCCAAATGACCAAACGTCTAGGTGTGGTAAAAGTCTGGATCTCAGTGTAACCAATCCAGTCCCTGTTCAAGGCATTACCAAAAAGATCCTCAAGGTTGGACTCAAGATCAGGCAAAAACCTTGCCGGCAATTCTTCTGTTCCAATTTCTAAAACAAATTTAGCCATCTTTTTATAGTACTCCAATATTTCTTTTTGAAAAATTGAACTCAACAAAGCATGAAAATGTTGACCGTTCACTGTCGACCGTTAACCGAAAAACAAAAAAAAGCTCGTAACTTTAGCCCTTTGCAACTAATTGAAAAAGGGGCTTTTTTTTTGAAATTTTTAGTGATAAAGCAGTAGAGTTTCTTATCTTAATTGATGGGGGGAGACCCCACCGTGATTTAAGGACAAAAGAAAGATCTCCGGACGAAATATTCAATTAATTTTTATTCTTCGGTAAACGGACAACGGTAAACATTCTTTCCTGTCATCCCAATAACGGGAATCCCAACACTTCTCTCTGTCGGGCATAAAGGCTCATGACCTTGGAGGCCAGATGTCTAACCCGGGTAATATAACCAGTACGCTCAGTGATGGATATAGCCCCGTGGGCCTCAAGTAGATTAAACAAATGGGAACATTTCAAACAAAAATCATATGCCGGCCATGGCAAATTCTCTTGGCACAACTGCAAACATTCACTTTCACATGCATCAAAGAATTGAAAAAGCATAGAGGTCGAACTCAATTCAAAATTATATCGCGAATGTTCAACCTCACTTTGCAAATGGACTTGTCCATAAGTACATCCCTCATTCCAATTCAAATCAAAGACAGACTCCTTACCCTGTAAATACATACAGATACGTTCCAGCCCATAAGTCAATTCAAGGCTAACAGGGTCAAGATCAATTCCCCCAACCTGTTGAAAGTATGTGAATTGGGTGATTTCCATTCCATCCAGCCAGACTTCCCAGCCTAAACCCCAAGCGCCCAAAGTTGGTGATTCCCAATCATCCTCTACAAAACGAATATCATGTTCCTCTGGCTTAATGCCCAAGGCATATAAGCTCTTTAAAAAGACATCCTGAGCATCTTTAGGTGCTGGTTTCAAGATTACTTGGAATTGGTAGTAATGTTGGAGTCTATTAGGATTTTCTCCATACCTACCATCAGTAGGACGCCTTGAAGGTTGCACATAAGCTGTGTGCCAGGGTTCAGGACCAATCACTCGTAAGGCGGTTGCCGGATGAAATGTTCCGGCCCCAACCTCTAAATCATATGGTTGGTGAATAATACAACCATATTTGGACCAATAGTCCTGTAAACGTAAAATCACATTCTGAAAATGCATCTTAACTCCTTAAAAAACAGATCAGATATTATCCAGTTATATCAACTTAGAGACGTCTAAAATCACCTGAATCCCAGATAAGCCCCATATGGATTTGAACAAATGTATCCAGGACCTGCCAGGCTATCCTGATACTGTCAGGAGAGATTTCCTGTCCGTTGTTATCCTCTAGTCGGGATTGGTTGACAATCGATTGCATCACATGAAGAACTTCACCAGGCAATAGTCTACCTTTTATTATCCTGTTTGATTGATGACAACAAAGACAAGTCACACATCCACTATCAATAGAAAAGACACCTTTTTCCTGAAGACCTATCCTTCTTCCGCATTGGATACATTGAAGGCAGTCCGGACGATATCCGTATTCACAAGCAACCCAGACCCTAAACATTAAGGGGATTTTGTCAGAGGGATGGGATTGTGTCTCTAAAAGAGAAAGGGCCAGATAGAAATGTTCAAAGACCTCTGACGAGCTAAACGCACCGATATGAGCCGCTACCACAAACTTTAAACAATTAACGGCCATACCCCAACGGACGAGATCTTTATGGATACCGGAAAAACGACGCAGTAATGAACCCTCTTGCAAGGCATAATATGATCCGGTTCGATTTGATGTGACATACAAAGAAACATAATTCAAGGCTTCCAAACAACCGGGGAAACGTCTTTTGCTCTTCAATCCTCCAAAAGCAAAGGCAGACATGATACCACGACTAGGAGACAAGAATCGGACCCAGCAATCACTCTCCCGAAATTGCCCGACTTTGAGGATAATACACTTCTCAGTAAACTCCTCTTTAACCATAGACCTTAGAAGGTGAGTGAAAGGGAAAGCACTATTTCAAAACCTCTAAATCCATACGGCTTTGGTCACGTTCCACATTTTTGTAGATGTCTTCAACGAATTGAAAAAAGGGCTAAAATAATAGACATATGTTTAATATCAATCACTCAGGAGGGAAAATCATTGTCTTGACTTGACCTGATTCAGCCTCTAAGGGGTAAATCTTTTTATTGTATTTGAGGGTTACCCCACCCGCATTACCCAATTTGACCTTGACTTGATCTTGAAAACGGAATTTGACTGATTCGCCAGGGCGCAGAAAAATTTGTTTACTATTATTATCAACATGAGCCTCCATCCAACAGGCCTCAAAGGCAAATATATGTAAGGTATTGCTATTTAGTTCTTTCTCCGAGGTCTTATTAGTTGTTGTAGAATTTTTCAAAGCCATGTTCTGCTTGATAGTGCTAATATTTTCTGTAGAGGCATTTTTTTTGGCTATCCCTTCTGCATCCATTTTCAATCGAAGGGTTGTATTTTGAATATTCTTTTCTATAGAGGTCATACTAGACTCTTGCTCAGTTTGATCAAGTAAACCGACCTGTTTTTGTTTAGCTATTGATGAATTTTCAGAACTCCCATTGGTTGTTTTCTTTAAAGAGGAATCCTCTTCTTTGTTTCCTTTCAGGTCACTATTCTCTGATTTTTTTCCCTGTTGGACAGTAGGCCCTGGCTGGGAAGACTTATCCTGTACTGATATATTTGATTGCTTTGACGGTGAATTAGCCAAAAAGAGATCATAGACCAACCATCCCAGAATACCCAAAAGAATAATTGTCAAGACAACAGAAATAATGGTCCACTTTCTTGCCTTTCGGGACTCTTCTTCAGATTCAAAATAATCAACAGCATCAGATGCTTCCTCTTCAAGTCTATCTTCATCCGAATTGATATTGTCTTCAAAGATTTTTGAATATTCCTGAGAATTCAAGCCCAGGTAACTGGCATAATTTTTAATAAAACCTTTAACATAAACAGGATGTGGTAGATCATCAAGATTTCCACTCTCTATATGATCAATATTGGCCCGACTGATCTTTGTCTTTTCAACAACATCTCCCAATGACAAACCTTGCCTTTCTCTCTCATTCTTAAGACTCTCTCCCAATTCTTTCAAATTCATTATAGAGCTCCATTAATTTAATAAATGGTTTTAAAGATGAGCTCTGAGCATATCAATATCCAGAATAACTCCCAAAGACTAAGTGCTAAATCACAAACGAACCTCTATAACCGCATTGGATCGGAGCTTCTGAATATACTCTTTAAACCTTTTCTCTAACTTTTGAGAACGTATTTTTTTTCGTAAGTTATCTCTAACCTCATCCAAAGAGGTCTCTTCCTCAGATCTAACAGATTCTAAATAAAGGAATGCATATTGATCCTTAATCTCAAATATATGACTGACTTCACCAGGTTGAATATCTTTTACAGCCTCTTTCCAATTCTGGCTCAAATCTTTCCAAGCCAGAAATCCCAAATCCCCGCTGAGATTTGACCCTGAGATTTCAGAGGACTTTAAAGCCTTGTCAAATGAAATTTGACCTTTTCTGATCTGATCCCTAAATTTTTTAAGTAAGTCTTTGTCCTTGAGAGCCATTAATTTTAAATGGAAACTCTCAGGTTCCTGATATGTCCTTTTATGCTTATTGTAGTATTGAACAATATCCTCTTCTGTTACCACTACCTTTTGAGTAACCATAGAACTCAAAAGCCTTTTCTTGAGTATATTGTCGTGTATCCTCTTTTTCAATTCATCAAGGCTCATATCTTTCTTTTTCAAAATATCTTTGAGCTCTTCTTTGGATATATCCTGTTTATTTAGTAACTGTTGTATACGATTTTTAACCTCTACATCCGAAATACTCATTTTTAGTCTCTTTGCT
This sequence comes from uncultured Desulfohalobiaceae bacterium, assembly GCA_964446205.1. GTDB lineage: Bacteria > Desulfobacterota > Desulfovibrionia > Desulfovibrionales > Desulfothermaceae > CAYUNZ01. The sequence goes on from CAYUNZ010000048.1 coordinate 9,144, forward strand.
TCATCTACTAAAAGGATGTCGTTGATCATTGATTTTAAGAATCTTTTTTGCTCATCACCTTTTTGTTTGTCATCCTTAAACTTTGGAGCATTGCCATTGGACAATTGATTGGTTGAAATCTCATGTTGCAAATCATGTAAAGTTATAATTTGACCATTGACCACAGCCACAATCCTATTAACAAGCTGACCGGAGACAGGTGTAACCACGACGATCAAAAGCCAAAATGTAATTGCAGACCAGACAAAAAATTGTCTCACCATAATTTTACCTCGCTGGACAGTCAAAAATCTTTTTCTAACTTTCTAAAATAGTTACTTATTTTCATCTATGACTCAGGTCTAATATGATTTTAATATAATCATGCTAAATTATAGTATCTTTTCTCTTATACTCAAAACATAAAACTTTTAACTGATCAGTTACCTCGATAAATATCTCAGTTCTTGACATAGGGTATCTGTGACAGATCTTTCAATTCCTGAACAACTTCAGTCAGTGCTTTGGAGATACTCCCATTGTCTAAAAATCTCAACTCGAGCTTTGATGGGGGCGTAAAATTCACTCGGTCAGCTTTTTTATCCACCCAGTTAACCAGATCCTCAGGTTCAAAGGGCGGCTTGTGTTCACCCCAGATAAGATTGACTCTATTTGTGAACAAATCAGCCTTTTCCACCCTAAGTTGTGATGCCTGACGTTTGAATTCAAATACTGTCAACAAGTTTTTGACCTCTTCAGGCAGTGGGCCGAATCGATCTTTCAACTCCCCAGACCAATCCAAAAGTTGCTCTTCAGAGGTAGCAGAAGACATCCCTTTATAATAGTGGAGTCTTTCTTGAGGATCAGATATATAACTTCCCGGGATATTGGCCTCAAAGGTGATATTGAGCTCAGGTTCTGTTTCTTCTTTAATCGGTTGACCTTCAACCTTCTGGACCTCTTGATAAAGCATGTCCAAGAACAAATCAAGACCAACCTTGCTCATATTCCCTGACTGGACCTCACCCAGAATATTTCCAGCCCCCCGAAGCCGTAAATCCTCCATAGCTACTTGAAAGCCAGCCCCTAAATAATCCATATCCAAAATAGTCTGCAATCTTCTCTCAGCATTTCTTGACAGATTGTCTAATGAAGGGACAACAAAATAGGCATAGGCTTGCTCTTTGGAACGTCCGACCCTGCCTCTCAACTGATATAACTGACCTAAACCAAACATTTGGGCCTGATCAACAATCAATGTGTTCGCTCTTGGAAAATCTAACCCAGATTCAATAATGGCTGTGCATATTAATATATCAATCTCCCCATGCCAAAACTTAAGCATGGCTTCTTCTAACTTTCTTTCAGCCATTTGTCCATGGGCCATAGCTACTCTAGCTTCAGGGATCAGAGCCTGAACAAACTCCTTGACCCTGGCAATGCCCTTAACCCGGTTAAAGACCCAAAATACTTGGCCATGTCGCTCAAGTTCCTTCTTTAAAATACCTTGCAATTCTTCAGGTTCCCTCTCTACCAACGAGGTTTGAACCGCTTTCCTCTCCTGAGGAGGGGTCTCAATAACACTTAACTGTCTGAGCCCGGAAAGCGACAGTTGAAGAGTTCTGGGGATAGGTGTAGCACTCAAGGTCAAAACATCTATATTCTTTCGCAGTTGTTTCAGTTTTTCTTTGTGTCTGACACCAAAACGCTGTTCTTCATCCAAAATAAATAGGCTCAGCCTGGGTAGATGAACATCTTCAGACAATAGCCTATGAGTACCGATCAAGATATCAATCTCACCTTTTTCAACCGAGCTTAGGATACGCTTCTGTTCGGACGAGGTCACGAATCGACTGACCATAGATATATTGACCGAAAAATCATTCATCCTCTTTTGAAAGTTACGAAAATGTTGCTCAGCTAAGACCGTGGTCGGGCATAACAAGGCTACCTGTTTGCCTGCTAAAACAGCTTTAAAGGCAGCCCGCATAGCTACTTCTGTCTTACCGAATCCAGCATCTCCACAAACCAGCCTGTCCATTGGCTCAGGCCTTTCCATATCATTCAAAACGTCTTGGATGGCCTGTTCCTGATCCTCTGTCTCATTAAAGTCAAAGGTGGCTTCAAAATCCCGGTATAACTCCTCAGAAACAGAATAGTCATACCCTTTAGCCAACTTCCTGTAAGCATACATTTCTACCAGGTCATGGGCTATCGTTTCAATGGCTTTACGAACTCTGGACTTGGTCTTATTCCATTGACTACTGCCCAATTTGTCAAGGGAAGGATGTGCTCCATCCGGTCCCTTATACAATTGAACCAAGTTCAATTTATCAACAGGCACATACAGCTTGTCTCCGCCGGCATATTCCAAAAGCAAATAGTCATTACCGGTTTTGTCGATGTGAAGACGCGTCAACTCCAAAAAACGGCCAATCCCATAATCTCGATGGACTAAGAGATCTTTTGATTGGATCTCGTCAATATGTTTCAATCCCTTGAAATCATCCCTACCGGTCTGCCTGGAAACAGCCTTGTTTTTCTGAGGCTGTAAAACATCTTCAGACAAAATAAGTGTCTGATTCCACTTTAGTTCCAAACCTTCTGTAAATTGGGAGATTAGGGCAAAGATCCCCTGTTTGGAGATTTGATAGTCTTGATAAATACCAAGACCTTCATCCTCTAGAAGCTTTAAAAAGCGGCTCCTGGAATGCTCATTGTGAAAACTCAAGATTGTCTGGCTGGTCGTCTGTTTCCATTCCCGCAGGCTGGAAACAAGGCTTCTCCACGGGGAAGTCCGCTGTTCCGGTTTCCAAAAGAATTCATGAAAAGAGGAAAAACGTTGCTCTGGTAGGAATCTTCCCTGACTTCGCTCTCCTAAAGGCAACTCCTCAAACAAGATCTGGGGCTTGTCAAACCAGGACTGTCTGGCCCTTGTAATAGTCTGAATTATTGACTCCTTGGGCCAGACTAGATTATTCCCAACCCTTTCCTGTTCAAAGAACTTATCCCATTCTCCCTCTGCTTCTTCCAATCTGGACCTAATCTTTTCCGCCTCAACAAGACAATATATGGGGTCCTTGGGCAACCATTCCGTGACAGGTACACAATTGGGATAAATCAGACCAGGGAACATAGATGAGTCTGAGTCTATCAGACCCTGTTCAAGCTGAGAGATCATTTGTTTGGTTAATGATCCGGTTTTCCAAAGATAGTTCCATACTTCGCGAGCTCTGGAAAGTAAGTTCTCAGTAACAATAGCTGAAGTAACAGGCAGAATAACCACTTCTCGTAAGTTGTTTATGGAACGCTGAGTCAATGGTTTGAATTCCCGAATACTCTCCAGCGTGTCTCCAAAAAATTCGCAACGTAGAGGGTGAGAATAACTGGGAGGAAAAATATCAAGGATATCTCCTCGTACAGCAATCTCTCCTAAACGGGTAACCATAGTCACACGTTCAAATCCCCATTGAACAGCCTTCTCAACAATAAAATCAGGTCCTACTTCTTCTCCTTGACCAAGGAAAAGGAATTCATCCCCAATCTCTTCAGGTGAAGGCCAAAGAGGCAGCAAATTGTCAAGAGTCAGCAGGATACCTTGAGGTTTCTGACCCAAGTTCAAGGCGAACAAGTTTGACCATCGCTGAGCCCATTGTTCAATTCGAGTCTCTTTTGGAGAAAAGGGCGGGAACTCTATCCACTCCCGTTTCCATAAAGGAAGCTCAGATTGATTGCCAGCCAAAAGATTTAATAACTGAAAACAGACATCTTTTTTGTGTTGGTCAGAAACAACAAGAACTACACTATGTCCCTTCTGGACTATGGAGTGAGCTAAAAGGCATTGGGTACCAATTCCACTCTTATATACTCTAACCGGAGCTGATTTAGATTCTTCCAGTATATTTTGTACTTCTAACAAAGATTGTACACTCATGCAATGATCCTAAAGACTATCCGCAAAAAAAGATCTGACGGGATGTAGCAAAGTAAGCAAAATTGTATTGGTTTAATTCTTGAAAAGCCTTTTTTCAAACAGCTAATCAGGTATTAAAAAATTGACTTTAACAACATAACCTACTGATACAATTAAGTAATTTATATCTTGCATTTTTAATCAAATTATAGCAAAATAGGACTTGAAGCTTTATGTCAATATTGAAACCCAAAACTTATACAAAGGAGGAAATTGGTTAATGGCCCAATTTTTCCCCTATTTTGAAAACATTACCTTGGTGGAACAAATCAAAAACTTACCAAATAATGAGCTCTTGGATTTTTGGGAAGAAACACAGTATCTTGACGAGTATCTGGAAAAAGATATTGAGATGATACCCCTAGTTTCTCCTGAGTACGAACGAGCAGTCTTACAAGAACTCCAAATCCGAAGTTGTCTGGGACGTCTCGATATCAGATAGGCAGATTCTCTGTTGCTTACAATTATAATGAAATGAAAAGCCCCGTTTCGACGGGGTCTTTTTTGTAGTAATTAAAAAAAACCTATAACCTCTCAGATATAATCCTATTCCCAGCTAATAGCTCCATGCTCCTTATCTATCACTCGCCAGGCTATAAACCCATGCTTTGTACTTCTTGCTTTTTCAAAACTTTATCTCCCAATACAAAAATAGGCAAATCCTATATTGGCCATATATTGTGGATAATAAAGATTACGGCCGTCAAAAACAACCGGTGCGGTTAACTTTTTTTTGATTTTTTCAAAATCAGGATTCCGAAACTGATTCCAATCCGTAACCACTGCCAAGGCTTGCGCCCCTTCACAGGCCTCATATTCATTGTCACATACCGTAACTCTGGGATTGTCCTGAAAATACTCTCTGGCCCTAGGATTTGCCTCTGGATCAAACACTTTAATATTCATTTTCCGTTCACTCAAATAATTGATAATTGTCAAAGCCGATGACTCACGAATATCATCAGTATTGGCCTTAAAGGCTATTCCCCACTGAGCCAAAACTTTGCCTTCAACCCCACCCTGTTGATCAAAATAGTCCTCTATCTTCCTGGCCAGGACCATCTTTTGCTGTTCATTGACTTCGTTGATAGAATTCAAGAGCATAGGGTCATAACCACTATTTTTTGCCGTTTCAATCAAGGCCCTTATATCTTTAGGAAAGCAAGAACCACCAAATCCAACTCCAGGATAGATGAACTTGTAACCGATCCTGTGATCTGAACCTATACCTTGCCTTACTTCCCTGACATCCGCTCCGATTCGCTCACAAATATTGGCTATCTCATTAATAAAGGAGATCTTGCTGGCTAACATACAATTGGCAGCATATTTGGTCATTTCCGCACTTCTAACACCCATAACCATCAATTTATCCCTACTACGGGCAAATGGTGAATACAAAGCCTTGAGCAACTCAGCTGTACGTACATTATCCGTGCCCACAATGACCCGGTCCGGTTTCAAGAAGTCACTAATCGCGTCCCCTTCTTTAAGAAACTCAGGATTCGAGACAACATCAAACTCCATGTCCATATCTCTAGCCAACAATTCTGCCTGGATGATCTCCTTAACCCTATCAGCAGTACCTACCGGGACAGTCGACTTATCCACAACGATCTTATAGCTTTCCATGTGCTGCCCAATTCCCTGAGCAACCTTGAAAACATATGACATATCACATGAACCGTCATCACGTGAAGGGGTGCCGACACATATAAAGACAAATAAGGAATCGTTAAGACCTTCTGCTAAATCTGTTGTAAAGCTCAGACGTTCATCAGCAGCATTCCTATGAACAATATCCTCCAAACCAGGTTCATAAATATGAATCTTCCCTTTCTTAAGCTCATCAATAATACCCTGATTGACATCAACACAAGAAACATGGTTGCCCATCTCCGCAAAACAGGCCGCAGTAACCAACCCCACATAACCAGTACCTACAATACATATGTTCATATTTACTCCTGGTAATTATTTAACTGGATAGTCAAATTTTTTTATAACTCTCTAAAACAGTTACTTATTTTATTCTAAGACTTGAGTCCGATATGATTTTAATGTAATCATGCTAAATCATTGTATATTTTATCTTATACTTAAAACTTAAAAACTTTGTAACTGTCCAGTTAGTGAGATATATCCATAAAAAAGCCCTCAAAGTAATATGCATGAGGGCCTAACGCCTTAAAATTCATAGCAGAACAAACTTTAATGAGTCAACAGTGTCAATAGACTTTGTCAATAACTTATAACTCATTGACTACATAGATCTGTTTATAATCGAATAGTCATGATAGATGTCTTTAACGCCTTAAAATACGGATTATCCATGGCCCGTAAAATCCGTTCGGTCTGTTCCTCTTTAGAAAGATTAAAAACAAAATGTACAGAGCAAACAGTTAGATCAAGTTCAGCCAGGACCTCATTCGGCAGATCATGCCTACCATCCTTAAGGATATCCACCTCTATCCCTTTAAGGACTGTCATCCCATCCATTGACTCGTTAATTCGATCAATCTCATCAAGCTGACAACGCAGTCGCCTCGGATCTAGGCCGTTAGCTACTCGCAGTCGCTGGGAATGATCTGTAATGGCCAAGTACTCATAACCTTTGGCCACAGCATTTTTAGACATGGTTACAAGTCACCTCTTAGTTAATGTGGGGCATGAACATCCACTTGAAATACCAAGCATCCTTTTCCATATCCTTATCCAAACAGACAATTCCCCCGTTTTGAAACTTGACTGTCAACAATTCTTGATCACCTGCTACAAGGTAACTTGCCAGCCTTTCCATAAAGGGTAAATGTCCAATAAGCATAATATCACCTGCTGGATCAATCTGAGATACAATTGACGTCACATCATCCAGGGCTTTAATGCCTTCCCGTTCCTGGACCCCTTCGACCGGCTTGAGCTCCTGCCCCATGATTCGAGCTGTTTCCTCAGCCCTGAGTTTAGGACTATGTTCGATACGCTTAACCTTGACCCCATGTTCTCTTGCCACAGAAGCCATCTGTTGGACTTCCTTCCGTCCTGTCTCAGAAAGGGGTTGATCAGGACTTTCCTCCTTGGGGAGGTTTTTACCGTGCTGTACTAGATACAAAGACATAGCCAA